>JAWXCM010000115.1:0-2873 GCA_034408745.1 Bryobacteraceae bacterium | reverse complement strand
GGCGGCGGGGGTGGACGGCCCCAACGGCGTATATATCTATGGTCCCGGCGGCCAGTTTCCTGGGTTGAGCAGCGCTTCTTCGAATTATTGGGTCGACATTCTGTTTAATTAACTGAGCATCGCTTCAATACGCCGACAGATTCAGAACGGCTGTCAATTTCACAGGCAAATCGCACTGGAGCGCGGCGCGGATGAGCGGGGCGGACTGCTTCGCGCCGAGCGCCGGTGAGCGCCATCCAAAATCGCCGCCATCGGTGAGCTCGGCTATCAGGTGCGGTTCAAAGGACAGCGTCGTGAACTTGCCGATGCCGACACACCGCGGGGACACCGGAACAGCCGGACAACCCGGATGCCAGAACTGCTCTATCCGATGAGGCCCCGGCGGTCCCTGGATCTCGTCGATGATGTACAGCAGATGAGGCTTGCGGAACACGAGTCTCCGCCGATGTGTGAAATCGCCATACGAACATTCGGCGGCGGCTACATCTTCTTCGTCCCCGGGAGTGAATTCCAGCAGTTGAACCCGCGGGCGTGTACGCCAGGCAAACGGGCCCGCCGTTGCCGCCTGGTCTGTTTCATCGATACGGATGGTGTTGTGCATCGCCGTTCCCCGGAAACGATCGCGCCACGCCGGATCGGCGACATAGGTGAACGTCCCCGGATCGATCAGGATTTCCTCGCCGGCGCGGCGGACTACAATGCTCAGGGCATCGGCGTGGCTATGACCTGCATTGCCCGGCCCGAAAGGACCGGCGTCAAAGATCACTTGATTGTCTTCGGCCGCCAACGTCACAATGCCTGCATCGGCGAAGCAACGCGATGACCGCGGCCCCGGAATGCCCGCTGGTCCCTGGATACAATCGGCGCCAAGCCACCAGGCCGCCATGGCGTGAGTATCGCGGCGATCGCGAATCCATTCATTGCGATTCAAGTACGCGCCACAGGCTGCGAGCGTCTCGCGTGCATATCGGTCGCGGGGGCTGTAGGGGTGGAAGAAGCGGCCGCCATCATCGTCACCGATCATCGGCGGGAGCCCGCTTGCGCCGATGAGGCGATCCAGATACTCGGCCATATCGCCAAGCCTGGCCCGGAACGCGCCGCTCGGATTCGCCAGGATCGCATAGAAGAGAAACATGTCCGTCGCGTAGACGTGATAGTAGGCGGACTGCTCGAAGTGACTGCCGTCTTTACGCACCTGGCGGTGCATCTCCCGCTCGACGATGGACCCTCCAACGCGCATCCAACGCCGCGCGCGCGGGAACGCCGGAAACAGACGCCCGATCGTGTAAAGGCATAACGCCTCGCCCAGCAGGTGCGTGTTCGGTGAAAAATACACCGACAGGTTGTACTCGAGATGCAATCCGTGACGGTACAACCCGGTCATGAACCGCTCGCGGAACCGCGCAGGCAGAGCGTCGCCGGCGAAGCGCCAAATCCACATCCAAGACTGGGCTCTAAATGCCACCTCGAGGGCGCTGGTCCAGTTAATCCCGCGCTGGAATGGATTCTCGCGCCACCAGGATTCCAATTGGGTCACGATCTCGTCGATGAACCGGTGTTCCCGGCTGAACAGGAACTCCTGTGCAAGCAGCGTCAGGTGCTGGTGCCGGTTCAATTCCCAGACGACCTTATGATCACCGGTTCGGGTCACGTCCAAATAAGGTATCCGGCGGAAGTAGGATGGCGGAGTCTCAATGCCGGTGGAGTAGTCTTGCCGCCAGCGTAGATCGTCACCGGTGGAGATTTCGAAGCCAAGCAAAGGAAGACGGCGAGTGAGGATCTGTTCGGCAATTACGCGAATCCGCTCGCGGTATTCGGTCTTGGATAACGAGTCCGCCACCACGCGAGGGTCGGGGAGGTGAGCGAGGGACGGCGGCGGGGTGAAGGCCGGCGAAGGAGGATGCAGCAATAGCAGGACGTTTGCCGCCTCCTGCCGCAGCCGGAATGCGATCTCGGCCGGACTACGCATGTGCGTTGTCGCCGCGGCCGAGCAAGTGGCCGTAGAGCGCCGCCCATTGTTCACCAACGGGGCCTTCGGCGTACCGTTCGCAGCTTTCGTATGCGCGGGCAGTGAGCCGCGCGGCCAGGTGAGGCTCTTCAAGGAGGCGTAGGGCCGCGCGCGACATCGCTTCGTGATCGCCCGGCGGGACCAACAGCGCCGTTTCCTCGTTAGCCGCGATGTACGGGATGCCACCGGTATTGGTGGCCACTACCGGAAGCCCGGACGCGAAGCATTCCAGAATTGATCCCGGCATGCAATCCATGTGCGGGCTGGTGAAGTAGATATCGGCGGAATCATACAGCGCGGCGATCTTCGAATGTGGAACGCGCCCGATGAAGCGGGTATTGCGGAGCCCCAGTTCGCGGGCAAACTGTTCGAGCTCGCTGCGGGACGGCCCATCGTGAGCCACCGTGAGGCTTGCCTCCGGATAGCGCTGTTGCACCAGGTGGAACGCTCGCAGCGAGCAGGGGATGTTGTACAGAGGTTCCAGAATTCGATTGTGCAGGAATACGGGGCGTATGCGTTCGCGCCGGCGGTAGCGAAACGGAGCCATGTCGAGGATATTGGAGATCGTCCGGATCCGAATTCCAAACTTTGCGAAGACGTCCACCAGATAACCCGACGGTGAAATGATCGCGTGGGCCCAGCGGAGAGTCGGGATAGCGGTCCGCCAGTTGCGAAGATGGTCTTCGGCTTGGCCGTCCCGGTAATTGACGATCGCACGCTTGCCGTAAAGGCGGGCGATCAGCAGCGCCGGGAGAGTCCAGAGCATGTAGGAAGTGTAGGCTGCCGAGAAGATGTGGACGACATCATAACGCCACGCGCGGGCGGCCACGACTGTGACATAGGTCAGCCAGGTAAGAATCGTCCG
>JAWXCM010000114.1:0-19077 GCA_034408745.1 Bryobacteraceae bacterium | reverse complement strand
TGGTCTGCCCGTGATTGTCGGCTCGACTGGCTCTTTGAACTTCCCGCTGGTTAACGCACTGCAGAGCACCTATGGCGGTGCGGGCGACGCGTTTGTGGCGAAGTTGAACGGGCCTGGGACGGGATTCGTTTTCTCGACGTACTTTGGAGGCGCCCGGTCCGACTCAGGACTTGGATTGTCCCTGGATTCGGCGAACAACGTCTATCTGGCGGGGCTGACGGGTGGGCGGCTGGCAACGGCGAACGCCATTAAGCCGCTCAAGAGCGGCGGCAGCGATCTGTTAATCCGAGGCAGCGCGGCGACGTTTACCGGAGCCGACTCGGGTATTGTCGACAGTGCGGCCATCTCGGTAGTGGCAAGCGATCCCGCGAACACCCAGGTGTTGCTGGCTGCGTCTGGTTCGACGCTGTTCCGATCCACCAACCAGGGCACCAGCTGGACCAAAGTCGACACCTTGATCGGCTCAATCTTCGACATTGTGCCCGCCCCGGCTACTGCAGGCGCATTCCTTGCGGGCACCACTACGGGCCTGTACCGCTCGCTCGACGGCGGCCAGACGTGGACACCCATCTACACCGCCGCTTCGGTTTTCTCGGTGAGCGTCGATCCGGCCAGCTCACTCCTGATCGCGGCTGGTACGCCTGGCGGGCTGATCCGCAGCACCAACGGCGGCGCCATCTGGACCACCTCTCTGGCGGGGTCGGAAGTAAATCACGTCAGCATGGACCCGAGGAACTCGGCGATAGTGCTGGCGGCGACCAACACCGGCGTGCAGCGCAGCACCAACGGCGGGACTTCGTTTACCAGTGTGCTGGCCGGCGCCTGGCGGAAGGTGCTGCTCGCCCCGTCCAACCCGGACATCGTATATGCGTTCAGCGGCACTGCTGTCCAGCGGAGCGCCAACAACGGCCAGACGTTTGCGCCACGAAATCTCAGTCCGGTGTTGACTGAGACGGCCTGGGTAATCGATCCGGCGAACCCGGATGTTGTGTATGCCGGCTCGGAGTATCAGGGCCTGTTTCGGACGACAGATGGTGCGACCTCCTGGACTCTGGCGGCCACCTCCTACTCCGATGCCAGCTTCGAGACTTTGCACACCCTCCCGAATGGCACCGTTTTTGCGGGGTTGCGCTCCAGGCTCGACGGTTTTGCGGCCAAGCTGAATGCCGCCGGCACACAACTGCTGTTCTCCACGTATCTGGGAGGCGCAGGTGACGACTACGCGGGCGGAATTGCCGTTGGTCCAGGTGGATTCTGGGTGGCTGGAGACGGCTTCTACAACTTCCCGGTGAATGCGGGAACCAGCGTGGCTCCGCAGCGAGGACAGGACACGTTCCTGGTCCGGGTGTCTGAGGCCGAGACTCCGTGTACGTATGAAGTGCAGTCTACACAGCTCAGCTTCGATACTTCCTCGAGGCCCGGCAGCTTCAATATCCTCACCGGCAGCGGATGCGCCTGGAGTGGAGCGACAGCCGCCAGCTGGATCCACTTCACCACCCCGGCATCGGGCACGGGTACCGGCTCGATTGCCTTTACGGTGGACGCCAATGTCGGCGGGGCGCGCTCGGCTGACGTCACGATTGCGGACAAGACCCTGACTGTTTCGCAGACCGGTGCGGGCTGCTCTTACAGCCTGAACCCGGTATCCATTTCACCGGCGGCTGCGGGTGGCAGCGTCAATGTCGCGTTGACCACCGCTGCTGGTTGTACCTGGAGCATTGTTTCCAACTTCGCCTGGCTGACCTCCTCCGGGGCGACATCCGGAACGGGCTCGGCGACGGTTGCCGTCAACGTCGCACCCAATTCGTCATCGCCTCGAACCGGTTCGGTGCTGATCGGAAATGCATCGCTTTCGGTTACGCAGGCAGGGTCTGCCTGCACCCTGACGCTCAGCCGCACCAGTGACGCCGCCAACGCAGCCGGATCGTCGGGATCCTTTACGGTCTCCGTATCCGGGGTGTGCAATTACACAATCGCTTCCTCCGCGACCTGGCTGACCATCACCTCGGGCGCAACGGGCAGCGGCAACGGTACCGTGAGCTGGACGGCGGCGGCGAACAACACAGGCGTCGCCCGCCTGGCAACCATCACCGCGGGAGACCGGGTTGTCCAGATTGCACAGGCAGCGGCCGCCGCGGGCGGATGCACGTTCACTCCCACCGTGGTTTCCGTTACGGCCGGCAGTCCGCTGCAGGCGGGGACTATCGTCTTTACCGCATCGTCGCCTTCCTGCACCTGGCGGTCGACCAGCGCTGCACCCTGGCTCCAGCTCACGCCTGAGACCGGCACCGGCACCACCACTATTTTCTACACGATCTACCCAAACCTGACGCCTCGCTCCCGCAACACCACAGCGTCTCTTCCGGGCGTCAGCGTTCCGATCTCGCAGGCCGGGTCGACGCTCTCAGCCGATGAACGCTTCGTGACGCAGATGTACTTCAACTTCTTCGGCCGGATGCCCGCTCCGAACGAAGTTGCGTTTCACGTAGGCACCCTGAACACGGGTCAGCACACCCGCGCGAGTTTCGTCAGCATGCTGTACAACACGCAGGAGTTTAACTTCTCGGGCCGGTTTATCGGCGGTCTTTACGTGGGTCTCCTCGCGCGTGACGCCGAGTTCGGGGGCTGGCTGTTTCAGCGAAATGCGCTGGCGGGCAATCAGGTGAATCAGTTGTCGCTGGTCAGCAACTTCCTGAACGCGCCGGAGTACGCGCTGACTCACGGCTCGCCGTCGAATGAGCAGTTTGTACGGCTGCTCTACCGCTACATTCTGCTCCGGGAAGCCGCGGCTGACGAGGTCGCCTTCCATGCGGGGTCGCTTTCCTTCCTGTCTCGCATACAGGTTGGAATGAACTTTCTGAACTCACCCGAGTTCCAGATCACCGCCGGGCCGCGGCTGACTACGGCACTTTTGTACGCAACGCTGCTGTCACGCGACGCCACCCCGGCGGAGTTCACGAATCTGGTGAATACCCTGACGGCAAATCCCGCCGCTGTTCCCACGCTGATCCCGAACTTCCTCAACTCGGCCGAGTTCGGGCAGCTTCTCAACTAGACTGAACCCCAGGAGGCGCACCGCCGATATAAGGTGAGTGCGCCTCCGTTTGCTCCTGCTCGCGTTGACCGCCAGTACTGGCGTGATCGGGCTTGGGCAGTCCTTCCGCTCCGACGAAATATGGAGCCTGCACACGGTCGCCCTCCCGTTTGGGTCGATGATGGCGCAGCTTCGGTCAGACGTCCACCCTCCTCTTTATTACCTCCTGCTGCGCCTGTGGGTACCACTTGCCGGCGCCACCGAGGCCGGGTCGAGGGCATTGTCGCTGCTGCTGCATATGGCGGCTGGAGCGACCGTGTTTCTGACCGCGCAGCGACGCCTCGGGCCAGAACGTGCCGCTGTGTGTGCTGCCGTGCTGCTGGCAAGTCCGCTTGGGAGTGTCGCCGCACAACTCGTTCGGATGTACACGCTGCTGGAACTCACCGCGGCGCTCTCGATTCTGTTTTGGCTTCGTTTTGTCGAAGAGGACCGGCTGTCATGGAGATGGTGGGCAGCGTTCGTGGCCGCCAACATCGCTGGATCGTTCACGCACATCTGGTTCTTCTTCCTCCTGGCAGCCGTCGCGGTGGTCCATCTTGCAAGGTGGCGAACGCATCGGCTGGGGTGGATGACGCTCGCCGCGGTGCCCTCGCTGGCCCCTTATGGCGCGTTGTGGCTTCCGGTTTTGCTTGCGCAGGCGGGCCGCACGGCTGATAACCTTGCCTGGCTGAAGCCCCCGGAGTGGTCTGCGCCCATTGAGGTGGCACTGATGCAGGGCGGGGCGGCCGCTGTGGTGGCCGCAGTCGGGCTCGTCTTCCGGCGAAAGGAGACCAGCGTCGACGCGACGCCGTGGTTGCTGTGGCTGCTCGCACTCGGCATCCCCTTCGCGATTTCCTTCCTGCAGCCTGTGTTTTGGCCTCGCTTTACGGTGGTCGCGCTTCCTGCGCTGGCGCTTGCGCTCGGCACCTGGATCTCGGGTCGAATCTCCTCGCGAACCGCGCTGGCCGCCGTCGTACTGCCGTCTATTCTGCTGACACTGGTGCTGGCAGCCACGCGCAGTGACGAGTGCGACGCCCGCTGGACCGCGCGCTGGCTCACCACAAATGTTGGATCGGACGACCTCGTGATTTTTACGAACCTAAGCCGGCTGCCGGTGGAACACTACCTGCGACCCCAGTCGCGGGTCGTCGCATCGTCCATTCCGGCTGCCATCGACGCGCACCCCGGCTATGAAGGGCGAATCGACCCTGTCAGTCTCGATGCGGAGATCCAGGCGCTCACAACGCGCCTGTCTGGTTCGCGGGCAGGAAGCAAGCTCGTGCTGTTCCACGGCTTCGACCCCCCGACTCACGCGCGGCTGACGCAGGCACTCGACCAGCGCTTTCGGCGGGAAACCGAGCTCTGCCACAAATGTGAGTCCATGCTGAATTACTATCGCGAAATTACCGTCTGGCGGACTCAATAGCCAGCTACTTGAGGGCGGAGAGCAAGTCGCTGTAGTCGTCCGTCCAGGTCACGGGCGCCGGTTCCAGCTTCCGCATCATCTGTTCGACGATCAGTTCCACATCCCGGTCACGGGAGACGATCACCCACAGCGCATTCTCGAGCCTCATTGGGCGGAAGGCCATACTCATCAGACCGTAAGCCGACAAGCCCCATGAGGCCGAGATCGCGGCGATTTGCGGCTCCAGATTGAGATGAATGCTGCTGATGTGAAACGCCAGCACTCCGTTCGGTTTGAGGTGCTTCAGATAGACACCCACCGCTTCCCGTGTGATCAGATGAGCTGGCACCGAATCGCCGGAGAACGCGTCCAGAATCAGCAGGTCGAAGCCCTGGGGTGGCTCGTGTTCCAGCACCACGCGCGCGTCGCCGACCAACACTTCGCACGTGCCCAGACAGTCGTTCAGGTAGGTGAACTCCCGGCGCGCAATGGCGGGCAGATCCGGGTTGATGTCGTAGAACCGCATGGTGTCGCCCCGCCGGGCATATGCCGCCATGGTCCCGACGCCCAGTCCCACCACCCCGACCCGCACCGGCCCAACATTCTGCTTGAGGCGAAGCACGTTGGCCATCATGGTGTTCTCACCATAATACGTAGTGGCGATTCGCCGCATTTCCGGCTGCAGCAGCTGCGCGCCGTGACGGATGGAGCCGTTGTAGAGTTCCCGCAGTCTGGAGGGGCCATCGGTTTCCACGTCGATGGTGCGCAGCAGACCGTAGAAATTCCGGTGCTTTAGTCTCGACTGGTCGCGCTGGAGCAGTACGGTCGTCGAAATGGCCGCCACCGCCGCGAACACTGCGATGCCGGTTCGCGCCGGCATCCGAAACAGCAGGATCGCAACCAGCAGCAGGGTCAGGGAAAGCGCGGCCGGCAACTCGAAGTAGTCGTTGAAAAGTCTCGGCGCGGCCACGCCGACCAGCAAGCCTCCCAGAGCCCCGCCAGCTGAGACAACCAGATAGAAGTAGGTTACGAACTGCGGTCCGGGCCGCCGCCGCGCGAGTTCGCCATGGCACATCAGGCTCGCCACCAGCAGGGTCGCCAGAAAGAGGGGAATCAGAAGGAGGACGTGGATGGAATTGACAAAAAACATGCTGTAAAACACCAGCAAAATCAAAGGCGGCAGCACCCACCGCACGATCTCAGGCCGGTACCAGCGGTCGCTTTCAAACGTCAGCACAAAGCTCAACAGGTAGACGGCGAGAGGGATTGTCCAGATGAACGGAATAGCGCCGATGTCATGGCTGAACTGAGCCGCCATCGACAGCCACATTACAGATGGGATGGCGGCCAGTAGCAGCCACATCCTTACAGCTTTTGCGCCGGGCCATTCTGTCCCGGGTTCCGCTTCCTGGCCGGTGCGGCGGACGGTCGCCAGCGCCGCACCGGCGGCAAGGATGCCAAAGGCCCAGAACCCCATGGTCCACCACGACATCTGGTCCCGAACGGACAGCCACTTCTCAAACCCAGGGGGATACGCGATCAGCGCCAGCAGCGAGCCGAGGTTCGACACCGCGTACAATCGCCAGGGCAAACTACGGCTCGACGATGACGAATACCAGGCCTGCACCAGCGGTGTGGAGGTCGACAGCACGAAATAGGGCAGGCCCACGGTCGAGGCAAGAATCAGGAGAATGGCCGTTTCCGGACTCGACGAGGGTCCGGGCCGGAGCGCAGGATTGAGACCCAGCGGAAGGCAGGTCAGCGCCGCGACCAGCAGAACCGCATGGATGGCGACCTGAAGCTTCGCGCTGGCAAGCCGATTCAGAAGGTGTGCGTACAGGTAGCCTCCCAGCAGGAGTACCTGAAAGAACAACATACTGGTGACCCACACACCCGCGGCCCCTCCGAACCATGGGAGCAGCGCCTTGGCGACAATCGGCTGTACCAGGATCAGGAGGAGTGCGCTCCAGAAAATAGTAACGATGCAAAGCGTACGCGTGAGGGTAAGGAGCATTCTGGGGACGGCCTATTTTAACAGTCGTCCCTGAGGTGCAAGTTAGTCGGATACGGCGAGCTCGCCCGGTACGATCGGCTTGGTCCTCGGCAGCCTGCCCAAATAGGCCAGTGTGCCCATAAACGTGAGGATGCCAAGAAATACGCCTAGCTTCAGTGCGGTGCTGGCGGGGTCCTTGCCGAGAATCTTCCACAAAATCCCGACTACCGGCTGCGCCACGCTGACGGCCCAGACGGAGCCGTAAAACCAGCGTCGCTCGTAGCCTTCGCCTTTGGTCGAGGGCAGCACGCGCGGCAATCGCCCCAGCAGTCCCAGTACCCAGACAGTGATGGCAATCGGGAAGTAGCCATACCAGTAAATCTGCTTCATGTACCAATGTCCGGTGATTAGCGCGACGGTGAGCCCGGTCAGGTTCAGCGTCGCGTAGCTGATCACGGCTGACCAGGCGAATGTGTAACAAATACGGCGGTACAAAGGATTTGGCTTATCTTCCGTAAATCGTATGATGTACGGGGACGCCTCGCAGCCAGGCAGCAGTCCACGAATCCCGAAGTAGCCGGTAACCGCCAGCACCGCGCCAAGCCATGTAGCCATCCGCCAGTCGAAGCCTTTTTCAAAGAGATCGAAGGTCAGCGGACCGGGTGCGAGGAAGAATACGGTAATCCATATAGGCCAGTGGTTAACCCGGTAATAGCCTTTGTTTCGATAACGGATCTTGCGCTCGGTGTCGTACTGCACCGGAACAAAGCCTGGCGCTGGCATAAGGATTCAGGATAGCGCGACGGCTGAGATCCGCCTCGGGGAACGGCTGGATGCCGGAACTTCCGGGGTAGTTGATTGAATGTTCCAATCGCACCCATAAGACCTTTCCATCAGAATTGCATTGACCCATGCAAATCAAGTAGTTATCCTTTCATCATCTCGTCGTGTTTGGACTGGAACTGGGAACTACGACAACAGGGCTTCTGTGCTGGGGAGCCGAAGCAATTGCTCAATGGGGAAAAAGTGAAAAAACTGATGATATTACTGCTCGCAGCCGCCTCATGCGCGACTGTGGGCCTCGCTCAGGGACTTACCAGTCTGAGCGGATCGGTGAGCGATCCGTCTGGCGCGGTGATTCCTGGCGTTACTCTGTCTCTGGAAAATACAGCAACCGGTACGAAGCGCGGGACCACGTCTTCGGCTACCGGGAGCTACACGTTCGCTCAGGTTCAGGCGGGCACTTATAAGGTGTCTGGCAAAGCATCCGGATTTTCGGATGTGATTGTAAACAATGTACAGTTGCAGGTGAATTCCCCCGCAACGGTCAATATTCAGTTTGAGAAAGTGGGCGCGGTTGCCGAGACGGTTTCGGTGAGTGCCGAAGCGGTGCAGATCAACACGACGGACGCTTCGCTGGGCAATGCGATCAGCTCCAGGCCGATCGTGGAATTGCCGCTCTTCGCGCGCAATCCGGCGCAGCTTCTTGCATTTCAGCCTGGTGTTACGAACTTTGGAACCGGGTCGACCGATTATGTCGGCGCCAACCCGTCCACCAGCGGCACCAGCAATTCCATCGACGAGCGCAACGGCGCAGTGAATGGCGGCAAGTCGGACCAGTCGAACATTACGCTCGATGGTGTCGACGTGCTGGACCAGCAGACGCGCCGCGCATTCAAAAGCGTTCTGCGCGTCACACTGGACTCGGTTCAGGAGTTCCGCACCACCACGGCCAACGCGAGTGCCGATCAGGGACGCACGTCGGGCGCCCAGGTCGCACTGGTGACGCGCAGCGGATCCAACGAACTGCACGGCGCGCTTTATGAGTACCACCGCAATACGGTGACCGCGGCGAACACCTATTTCAACAATGCCTCCAGCGTGAAGCGCCCGGCGCTGTTAATCAATGTATTCGGAGCGCGCGCTGGCGGTCCCATCGTAAAGAACCGGCTGTTCTACTTTGCCAACTACGAAGGCCGGCGCGATGCCAGCGGCACCAATGTGACCCGCACCGTGCCGTCGGAACTGTTGAAGCAGGGGATCGTCCAGTACCGGCGCACGGACGGCAGCATCGGTCAACTGGGTCCGGACGATTTGAGAACTCGCATCGACCCGGCTGGCATTGGTGTCAACGCGGCCTCACAGGCGCTGCTGAGGACCTATCCGGTATCGAATGACACCACGCAGGGCGACGGTTTGAACATTGTCGGCTACCGCTTCACCGCTCCACAGCGCACCAAGTTCGACACCTACATCACCAAGTTCGACTGGAATGTGGACAGCGCTTCGAAGCACGTCGTGTTTTTCCGCGGCAACCTGCAGAACGACCGTGGCACCGGTGCGCCGCAATTCCCTGGGGAACCGTCGAACACCGTCGGTCTCGACAACTCGAAGGGTTTCGCCACCGGGCTGACGTCGCTGATTTCGAATACTTTCATCAGCACGTTCCGCTACGGATTCACGCGCTCTGGCGCGGAGAGCACAGGCGTGCAGGTGTCTCCGGCGGCCACGTTCCGTACTCTCACAGGCCGCTACGGTACTTCTACCGGCGTGTCGCGCATCATACCCACACACAACATCACGCAGGATTTCACGTGGACCAGGAACCGGCACGATATCCGGTTCGGCGGTACTCTGCGATTTGTCTCGAATCAGTCGCGCAACTTCGCCAACTCCTTCCATTCCGCTACCAGCAACTCGTCATGGCTTCGGGGCACGGGATCGGACCTGCAGACCGGCGTTCCGGATCTGAGTCCGACCTTCCGCGTGGCGTACAACGATGCGGTGATGGCGGTCCTCGGCATTCTGTCCCAGGGCACGGCTCGATACAACTACCTTGTCGACGGCTCGGTGCTCGCGGTCGGCGCGCCGGTCACTCGCAACTTCAAAGCGGAAGAGTACGAGTGGTACGCGCAGGACACCTGGAAGGTGACTCGCAATCTGACGGTCACCGCTGGTATTCGGCACTCGCTGATGCCTCCTGTGTACGAGGCCAACGGCCAGCAGCTTTCGGCGAACGTGTCGCTGGGCGACTGGTTTAACAATCGCGGCGGCCTGGCCCAGCAGGGCAAGTCGCAGCGAGACGCCGGACCGATATCGTTCCTTCTGGCCAGCGGCCAGGGGGGCCGTCCGCTGTACGACTTCCAGAAAAAGAACATCGCGCCGCGTATTTCCATCGCGTACTCGCCGGAAGCAACCAGTGGGCTGGGCAAGTTCTTCTTCGGCGGACCGGGCAAGAGTTCCATTCGCGCCGGCTGGGGCATGTTCTATGACCTGTTCGGTCAGGGGATTATTCGGGCTCAGGACGCCACCGCGTTCGGTTTGTCCTCTTCTCTGACGAATCCATCCAGCAGCCTGACCTCGATCACGGCACCCCGCTTCACGGGCTTCTACAGCCTTCCCGCGGCACTGATCCGTCCCGCTCCTGTGGTGAAGTTCCCGGTGCAGTACCCGGAAAGCTTCGCTATCACCAACTCGATTGACGACCGCATCAAGGCTCCGTACAGTATGCCCCTCAACTTATCGATCCAGCGCGAGTTCGGCCATGGATGGATGGTCCAGGGTGCTTATGTGGGACGGCTGTCGCGCCGTTCGCTGGTCAGCCGCGATCTGGCGATGCCGACCGACCTGAAGGATTCTGCCTCGGGCGTGACTTACTTCCAGGCAGCGACGCAGATGGCGCTGCTGGCCCGTGGCAACGTCGGCGTGGCCAACGTGCCGAAGATTCCGTACTTTGAGAACCTTTGGCCGGGTGCAGCCACCTCTACCCTGACCGCGAGCCAGGCTGTCTACAACATCTTCCGCTCCAACCGAAATGATGAGACCGGCGCACTGTTCGATCTCGACACCGAGGGCGGGACCTGCAGCCGGCTGGGCTGCAACGCGATGTTCAACCCGCAGTTCTCCGCTCTGGGTGCGCTCAGTTCGGTCGGCAGCGGGAGTTACCACGCGATGCAGTGGACGGTTCGCAAGCGGATGGCCAGCCTTACCGCCGACCTCAACTACACATGGGGCAAGTCCATCGACCTGAGCTCGAACAGCGAAGATTCGCAGTTCACCAGCACGACGACCATCGGCTACAACGGCATTCTCGAGAATCCATGGTCGCCCTTCCTTCGCCGCTCGGTGTCTGACTATGACACCACCCATATCCTTAATGGATACGCGGTCTGGGAACTGCCTGTCGGACGTTCCAAACGGTTCGGCGGCGGCAGCAACAAGATTGTGGACGCGTTTATCGGAGGCTGGCAGATGGCGCCGACGCTGACCATGACGTCGGGTCTGCCCATCAGTGTCGGCAACGGACGAAACTGGCCCACGAACTGGAACATCACCGGCCGCGCGACCCAGGTTGCCGCTCTTACCACCGAAGTCGGGTCCACCAGGAATGCTCCGGCAGTCGCCGGCAATGGCGGCGCCAACCTGTTCGCCGATCCGAACAAAGCCCTCGCAGCTTATACTTTCACGCTGCCGGGTCAGACTGGTCAGCGCAACGTTCTCCGCGGCGACGGCGCTTTCCGGATCGACTTCGGCCTTTCCAAACGGTTCACGATGCCGTACACGGAATCGCACACTGTACAGTTTCGTTGGGAGACGTTCAACCTGACGAACACTACGCGGTTTAACGTAAGCTCGCTTTCGCTCGACCTGGGCAACTCGGGTACGTTCGGTAAGTACGGTGGGACGCTCGGCGAGCCCCGCCAGATTCAGTTCGCTCTCCGGTACGAGTTCTAACTTTCCAATGGCCGGCGAGGGGAGAAGGAGCCATTGGCTGGCTCCTTCTCCTCTGGACAGAAGCTACTCGCCTGAGCCAACCGGTGGGACCAGGCTGGCAAATGCGGCTGCCGTAACGAGACACAGCAGCACGAACACCAGAGCGATTCGCAAACCGAGCCACTCGGCAAAGGCGCCGATGAGCGGTGGTCCACCTAGAAATCCCATATAAGCCATGGTGGTGACGGCCGCCATCCCGACGCCTGGGGGCAGGGAAGCCACTCGTCCGGCTGCTCCAAAGATGTTCGGGATGATCGCGGCCACTCCGAGCCCCACGATCGCGAACCCGGCCAGCGCCACCTGCCAGCTGTTGGTCAGCAGTGACAATCCCAGTCCGACGAACGCGACCAGCGATCCGACGCGCACCAGCATCGGTCGCCCGAGCCACTGCGTAATTCGGTCAGAGAGGATCCGTGTGACGATCATCGCGGCGGCGTAGCAGGAGTAGCCGAGCGCGGCGGTTCCGGCTCCCGTGAGCAGGACCGAGTCCAGGTACACGGCGGTCCAGTCGGCCATGGAGCCTTCGACCACCGATATCGCGCAGGCAATCAGTCCGAGTCCGGCAACGGCGCGTGGGATTCGCAACGACAGCCGGGTGACCGGCGCGGTGTGTTCCGGGTAGTGGAGCACGCTGATCGCCGCGGCCATGACTGCGAGAAAAGCAGCGGTGGCGGCGAGGAAGTGTGGGAATGGCCCCATGCCGACTCCGGCAGCCCAACCGCCCAACGCCGAGCCGGTCATCGCTCCCGCACTCCAGTAAGCATGGAAGCTGCCCATGATGGGCCGGCCATAGTCCTGTTCGACTGCAACAGCGTGTGTGTTCATCGACACGTTGAGCGAGCCTGCGGTAATGCCGAACAGGAACAGCGTCGCTCCGAGTTCCCAGGCATTGCGGGCCATTGCCATGGGCGGCAGCGACAGACAGAACAGGATGCCGGAGACGCGTACCAGCGGCCGGCTGCCGTAATGGGCAATCAGCCAGCCGGTGATGGGCATGGAGACCAGCGATCCGGCGGCAGTGGCCAGAAGGACCAGTCCGAGAATCGCCGGCGACAGAATGAGCGCCGATTGCACGGCGGGGATTCGAGAAACCCAGGTAGAGACAACCAGTCCGTTCAGAGCGAAGACCGCCGAGACCCCGATGCGGGAGTGGAGCGAGGCGTTAGCTATGGCGAATCACCAGCACGTCGCCGTCTTTAACGATATATTCCTTACCTTCGAGGCGCAGGAGGCCTTTGTCGCGAACGCCGGGATAGCCGTTCAGGCCGACCAGATCCTTCCAGTTCACCACCTCGGCGCGAATGAACTTCGTCTCCAGATCTGTGTGGATGGCGCCGCCGGCCTGGGGCGCCTTGCTGTTTTTTGGAATCGTCCAGGCGCGGCACTCGGTCTCACCGGCCGTCAGGAACGACATCAGCCCCAGCAGGGAGTAAGTGGCCGTGATCAGGCGCTGCATGCCGGAATCTTCGAGGCCGTAGCTGGCCAGCAGCTCCTGCGATTCCTCCGGCGACAGCTCCGCCAGTTCGGCTTCGATCTTCCCGCAGACGCCCGAGATGGCAGTCCGCGGCCGGTTGCCGAGCTCCCCTTTGCGGAACTCTTCTTCCCGCTCCTTTAGCTTCGCAGCGTCTTCCTCGCCGAGGTTGAGCACGTACAGCACGGGCTTCTGCGAGAGGAACATAAAGCCGCGAATCCGCTTCTCGTCGTCCGCCGACAGCTCCAGATTGCGAAGCGGCTCGGTGTTCTCGAGCATTTCCTTGCAGCGGGTGAGCAGTTCGAACTCCCGGTCGATCTCGGGAGTTTTCATCTTCTTGCGGTCTTTCTCCAGCCGCTCGATGCGCTTTTCCACCACCACCAGATCGCTGAGGATCAGCTCCGTGTCGAGCTCCGCCGCATCGCGCAGCGGGTCTACCGAGCCGAATTCGTGCGGCACGGACTGGTCTTCAAATACACGCAGCACCTGGGCCAGCGCGTCGACATTGCGGAGGCTGGCGAGGTAGCCCGGGTTGCGCAGGGCTTCCTTCGAGATCGCCGGGAAATCGAGATATTCCACCGTGGCGAATGTGATTTTCGGCGGACTGAAGAGCTCGGCGAGTGCGTCGAGGCGCGGGTCGGGTACCTTGGTCACACCGACGCGAGCTTCCATCAGACCGGCGCGCGTCGCTTCATGCACGCCTGTGAGAATCGTGAACAGTGAGGTCTTGCCCACCATGGGCAGACCGACGATGGCAGTCTTCATAGAAAATGTACGCGAGCCGAATTTTGGATCAGACGGGTACGTCGACCAGCGTCATGATGTCCTGCAGTATGCGTTCGGCGGTCTCGGTCGACCGCTGGGTCAGGGAAGCCCTTGCATTGATGATGACACGGTGGGCAAAGACCGGGACCGCAAGGCGCTTGATGTCGTCGGGCAACACCCACTCACGGCCTTCCAGCAGTGCCAGCGCCTGACACGCCCGGTACAATCCCTGGGCTCCGCGGGGGCTGACGCCCAGCGAGAGCGTTTCGTGCTGGCGGGTGCGCTGGACAATTGCGAGCATGTAGTCGATGAGTGCGTCGTCCACGCGGACCTGTTCGGTCAGGGTCTGGAAATGGACCAGCTCCGCAGCGGTGAGGATGGGCTGGGCGCCACCGGCTTCCGCGGGTCTCGCCGAGGTGCGGAGGATCTCGCGTTCAGCGGTCAGATCGGGGTAGCCGATTCGGATCCGCATCAGAAAACGGTCCAGCTGCGATTCCGGGAGCGGATACGTGCCGTGGTGCTCCACCGGATTCTGCGTGGCGATCACCATGAACGGGTCGGGCAGTGGATAGGCCCGGCCGTCGGTGGTGACCTGACGGTCGCTCATTGCTTCGAGCAGTGCGGACTGAGTTTTGGGAGTGGCACGGTTAATTTCGTCGGCGAGAAGAAAATTCGAAAAAACCGGGCCGGGTTTGAACTCGAAAGCTTCCGAATGCGCGTTGTATATTGTGACGCCGAGAATATCTCCCGGCAGCATGTCGGATGTGCACTGGAGGCGGTGGAACTCGCACTGGACGGATCGTGCAAGTGCATGAGCCAGGGTGGTTTTACCCACCCCAGGCACATCTTCGATAAGGAGATGACCTCTGGACAGAAGACAGACCAGAGACAACCGGATGACTTCGGACTTACCCCGGATTGTTTGCGCCAGCGCTGATTCCAGCGTCTCCAGGCGCAGGGTCACCGGCGGTCTCTGTTCCCCGGCTTTCATCTACCGCTATGATATCCCTCCCTTGAGTGCGGCATCTATAACAAGAAGCGGACTGGGCGGTTTTGTTTGCCGGGCTTGCTGTGGTTGATGCGGTTTTAGTCCGGGCACGGCTGCCTTCTTCGGCAGCGACTCGGGCTCTGGCTGTTTGGGTTGGTGCAATTTTCCGGGGAACGCTTCCTGCGTGGGAAGCTAACCTCAGGGGTGCAGGTTCCAGGAGGATCAGTTCGACAACTCGTCTTCCGAATGCAAAAGCTTCTTTGTCGGAGGGAACGTAGATGTCGACAACATTGCCCTTAATTTTGTTACCTGTATCGCCGACTCGGTATTCGCCGGACCATGGTCCGGCACCTGAGACTCGGACGCGAGAACCGATCGGAAGTACTTTTGGATCGGCGGCGATCGTCAGCTTCGGAACCGGCGGCACTCCTTCTGCCGTCTTAATACCTGTGCTGTACGCGAACGCGGTAAACTTAGCTCGCTCATTCCGGCTCATCGGCTGCTTGAGCTTTGGGTCTGCGGGAGACGCTTTTGGCGCCGCCAACAGGCTGACTGCTACCAGCAGTATCGATTGACGCATTTCTACAGTTTACCGCGCCTGGGTACCAGTACCGGATTGGGGCGCGGTCACATTACGATCCTGTTACTGCCGGGCCTCCTGCCTGGCTCGTGGTGTTTATGAGCTTCCTCGATAATCTCGAAAGCAGCCTGAAGAGCCTGGAAGGAAACCAGGAGCGAGAGAACACGCATGAGCAGCGGCAGCGACAGCAGGATGAGAAGTCCTGGGCGATGCTGATTGCGCCCAATGCGGAGGCTTTGAAGAAGAGCCCGTTCGTGAACGATCTGCTGATGCATGCGGTGCGCATCGGGCATGGGCTGCGTGTGAAAGTGAACATGGCGTGGATGGGCAGCACATTGCGGCTCGACGCCAGGGAAGTGCGTCTGGAGCTGCGTCCCACGCCCACAGGCGTAGAAGCGGTGTTCTCCGAATCGGGCGCGGAGCAGGCGGCGGAGCCTCTTGACCTGCAGTCGGCGAGCGCCGAAGCACTGGCTCAGCGCTGGCTCGCCGGATTGCGGGCCGACTGACGGCGTAGCGCCAGCACGGCAGCCACACCCGCGGCTCCAGTCAGCGGGAGCGTCGCCGGCTCAGGCACCTCGGACGCGGCATCGTACTCAAGCTGGATGATCAGCCCGCCTGGTTGCGTTCCGTTGGACGCCGGACAGCAGTTCAGCGGGAATGCGTTCGCCTGGTTCGGCTGGTCTGTAAGAACTCCCGAAATGCCGTTCGACTGCGTGCCGCCCGGCGAGAAATCGAAGGTGCTGTCGAAGTAAGCGGTGGGAGGCGTGTTTCCGGTAACGCGATAGTCCATCAGGAAATTTCCAGCCGACGGATCGTACAGGAACGGTGTGGAAAAACTGACCGACACGTTGAAAGGCCGCGGAGCACCCATGCCAACCGTATGCGCGAGTGTCAACGGTCCGGTACGCACTACCGTCGCGTCCGATCCGGTATTGTTCGCAAACGTAGTGCTGAGACCGCCCGCGGCGGCCGACGTCGTGGACAGCGTTAGCTGAAAGTCGGGGATCGTGTAGTTGAAGTTCACGTCAAAATCGCGGTGAAGCCGGTAACTGACACCGGTGATCGCTACAGCCTCCGTTATGGACGAAAATAACGAAGCGTTGTACACCGTCTGAGAGCGCAGGTTTGGAGGAAACCACGTAAAGGGAACGCTGCTGCCGTATGGGCCGGTGGCGAATGAAAACGCCCCGGGAACAACGATTGTGTCGGCGAACAGCGGGGCAACCGCGGTAACGCAGAGTAGTCCCACTCGAATAAAGTGCATGCGGATCTCACTTTCGGAAGATTCACCGGTGCTGCCCGGCTAACAGTGAGAGCGGAGATCGCAGGCACAAGGGGACATCCCCTCAGACAGTCGGACGTGCCGACTGCCAGCCAGCCTTCAACGCGCCCCGCAGTTTCCCGAGCGTGGCGGCGTGCTCGGGCTTGCCGGCGAGGTTCGTGAACTCGTGGGCGTCGGTCTGGTGGTCGTACAACTCCTCGCCGTCGCCGTGGCCTTCCCACTTCATATAGCGATAACGGTCGGTGCGGATCGACCGGCCGACGATCTCGCCCTGGAACTGGATCTGCGTGAACGCTCCGGACTTCCACCTGCGCTCGGGCGACTGGAGCAGCGGGACCATGCTGGTGCCCTGGTAATCGGCTGGCGGCTTTAGGCCCGCAAGCTCGGCTGTCGTGCCGTAGATGTCCACCATCTCGACCAGCGCTCTGGACCCCTTCCCGTTCCCCTTCATTCCAGGCGCGGCGACCAACAGCGGCACGCGGGCCGATTCCTCAAACAGGCTCATCTTCATCCAGCGGGTGTGCTCGCCAAGATTCCAGCCGTGGTCGCCGACGAAGACGACGACGGTGCGGTCGGCCAGATTCAGACGCTGCAGCGCGTCCATCACCCGGCCAGCCTCGTAATCCATAAAACTGGTAGAGGCGTAGTAGCCCTGCAGCGCCATGCGTTGCCGCTCCGGGCTCATCTTCTGGTGATTCCACTGGTTGGCCCGGATGGCCTTGTGTGCCGCGGGTATGTCGTCGAGATCGTCGGGCGGATTGACGCGCAGGTCCATTTTGCCAGCGGGGTACATGTCGAAATACTTGCCCGGCGCGACGAACGGCAGGTGAGGTCGAATCAAACCACAGCCGAGGAAAAACGGCTCATTCCGATGCTTCTCAAGGACAGAGATCGCCTCATCCGCGGCATTCTCATCCGCCTGCCCCCGCGCGTCTTTCGCGACTATGTATGGCATGGGGTTGGTCCGCAGCCCTTCGCCTTCGGTCTTCAACTCCAGACCCTGCGGACTGTGGTCGTGCGTCCACGACGGCGGGTCCTGGAATCGGGGCGTGCCGACCTCATTGGGCACATTCATGTGGTACATCTTGCCCGTGCGCGCGGTGAAGTAGCCGCTGTTTTTGAACAACTGCGGCATGGTGACGGCATTCGGAATGTGGTCCCGGAAATCGACATTGTTGTCGAGCACGCGCGTCACGTCGGGCCGGAGCCCGGTGTGCATGGAGGCTCGGCTGGGGCCGCAGAGCGGGAACTGGCAATAGGCGCGGTCGAACCGCACGCCCCGGGCGGCCAGCGCGTCCAGATTCGGCGTCTTCACCAGTGGGTGGCCGTAGCAGCCCAGCGAGTTATTCATGTCGTCCGCCATGATCAGGAGAACGTTCATCGGCCGGCGGCCGGATTGCGCGAGCGCGGCCATCGGAGCCGCCAGTGCGGACTGAATGAGGAAACTACGCCTGGATTGCATCTTGTCTATTAAATGCCAAAGCGAGGCATATGTAAACTGTGCGGGCGAAATGAAATCGAGGTGACGCGGCATCACCTCATCCCGAAGACTCGCCACACCAACAAACGCAACCAGAAGCTGTTCGGTCGCGACGAGGTGCGGACCCGTACGGCCGACCTATGCCGGCCCTGCCACGGCTTCATCCACAAGGTATTGACTGAGAAGCAGCTGGAGCTGGAATACAACACAGTGGAAGCGCTCCGGGCGCACCCGGAAATCGCCAAATTCGTCGACTGGGTGGCCAGGCGACCCGCCGGGCTGCGGGTTCGCTCCAGACCGCCCATCTGAGGTGGACCTTTCGGCGCGCCCGTGCGTCTAATAATCAGTATGAAGCTACGTGTGGCTCTGCTGTCGCTTGTGGCGGCGGCGGGCCTTATGGCCAAAAACGCGGAAGGTGTGGTGATGGAGTCGAATGGCTCCCCTGTGACCGGCGCCACGGTGTTGCTGAAAGGCGTCACGGACAGCTCCGTGCGCAGCGCGGTGACCCGCGAGGACGGCACGTTCGTGTTTGTGGGCCTCAGCCCGGAAGCCGACTACGAAGTGCGCGCCCGCCTCGGCGAAAAGGAAACTAAACCCGCTTCCATCAGCCGCTTCGACAACAAGGTCAGGAAGATTGAGTTGAAGTTCCCGGCAGACCGGAAGTAGCCGACCGCGCCTGAGGCCTCGGCCTCTCATCCAGAATCTGCCCGATACGCGACGCAGCTGTCACAGATTGCGCCAGCACCGTGAACGTGGCACTTGCGATCGCGTGCTGTTTCGTATTCCGATCGAGCAGCGCTCCCAGTTCGTCCAGTTCCGTCACCGCCACAACCGGGATCGGCTTGATGGAAGCAGAGCCGTCAAGCAGCGCCCGCGTGACACGCAAATCGTCCTCGACGATCTCCAGTTCCGTGAGCAAAGGCCTCGCCTTCCTGGCAACCGCCGGGATCGCCGACCGGGTGCGATCGATCAGCACGGAGCGGATATCCTCAGCCGCGGCTACCGTGGAGTCCAGCAACTCCAGGCGCCCTTCCTTCGTTTTTATTTGCTCCCGCATAACACGGCTTTCTCCTGAGCCAGCTTCGCTTCCAGCGCCTTCACCTTTTTCTCTTTCGCCGCCTCGAACGCTTTCAACTCCCCGGGCTTCAGGGGCCCCTCCGGCTTCTCGGCTTTCACGTCGGCCAGGCTCTCTTTCGTGATAGCGACGCGCTCGGCCAAATCCCGACACGCTTGTTTCTTTTGCTCGGCTTCGAATGCGGTCTTGAAC
>JAWXCM010000113.1:0-71811 GCA_034408745.1 Bryobacteraceae bacterium | reverse complement strand
TTGGGCTTGGACTCTCGGGGGGCTGTAGCAGCGGCAAGGAGATCCGTTAACTGGCGCGGCCCCGCGATTTCGTTTCTGTGTTGGTCTCGATTTGGCTCCTCAGGTAGGATTCGAACCTACAACCCTTCGGTTAACAGCCGAATGCTCTACCGTTGAGCTACTGAGGAACGTTCGAGCGTCTTTAATATTACAGCAGAGGCACCTTGGAGATGTCAATCACGCGACGTCGATTTTGATCGGATTCCTGTACTACGTCCCACACCAGAAAGGCAGGTTCACGACTGGCGCAGATCCCGAATTATGCCGTTTCTGTCGAGCCGGAGGCGTCGCCCTCTCCACTGAACGGTTTTGCCGACCGAACCTGCAATCCAGACGGCAAATCCAAGCAGATCGCGAACCGGCATCAGCCACCAGAACCTGCGGGTAAGCGGGTCGCGAAGAACGAGGCAGCCGGAGATCCAGCCGGTCGCCAGTCGAAGCACCAGCAGAGCGCCTGCAAGCCAGGTGTAGCCAGCCAGCGCTGCAATTAGACTCCACAGGGTTGCGTTCGTGACCGGAAGACCGAAATACCCGGACCGCGACACGCGTATTGTACGAGCCCATCTCACCTGGTGATTCCACACGTCGCGCCATCTGCCCGCCAAATGTGTGGAGACCACCATCCGCGACAGATCAACGTTCATCCCCAGCGCGGCCACACGCTTTCCCAACTGGTAATCATCGGCGATGAAGTCACGGAGTGCCGCGAACCCGCCCACCCGGGCCAGTGTTTCCGACGTAAGAGCGAGAGTGGAGCCGAGCCCGAACTCCCGCACGCCAACAAACGGGGCGACCAGCGCGCTGGGAGCAAAGTCAGTTGCGATACCCAGGGCTTCGAGCAGGGCAGGCAAGGTGCTCGCCGAAGCGCGGTACAAGCAGGTGACCAGGCCCGTACCCGGCGTCAGGAGTGAGGTGACCAGACGGTACAGATAGTCATGCGGGACGCTGATGTCGCTGTCATTTACAACCAGTACGCTGTGCCGAGCCACAGCCGCCAGATCCTGCAACGTTCCAACCTTCGCGTTGGGAGCCACCGTCGGGCAGTCGACGATTCGGATAGCGACATTCGGAAACTCGCGCTGTAGCTGCTCGATGGCACGGCGGCTGGGGTCGGCTGGATCGTACAGTCCGAAGAGGATTTCAAATTCCGGGTAGTCGATGCGGGCGTGTGTGCGGATCGCTTCGAGAAAGCCCTCGTCAGCACCTCTGACCGGCTTCAGAATCGAGACCGCGGGCTTCCAGGTTGCCCATGAATCGGTTCGCGTCAGTTGGCCAAAACACGCGCGAATCGCGGTGATTTGGTAGCCGGCGGCTATCAGGCAGAGAACGAAGATGATGCCAAATGGGATCAAAGGGCCAGAATCGCAACTCCGCAGGCAATCAGGAGCGACGCAACCCAGCGCCTCCAGTTCACCTGCTCATGCAGAACCCACTGTGCCATAGCGGTTTCGAAAACGAAACTGAGGGCGGTGGCGGGCACGGCGAAACTTAGGTCGGCGGTCTGCAGCAGAAGTACGAAAGCGCCGAAAGACGTCGCCATAACGACGACGCTGAGGATCATCCGCGGCTTACGAAAGAAGCTGATGGCCGCCTCGCCGATGCCAGACTGCGACTGCCGCTGCATCTGGCTCGCCTGAAGGAAATCGGCGGCAATCGTCGAGAGAACGACCCCAGCCACCAGGAGCCAGGGATTCATTCCGCCTGCTTGTCGGCTGTCGTTTTGGGAGGGGTGGTGGCAGCCAGTGCAATTCCGGCCACGATCAGGAGGGTCGCGGTCCATCGAAGAGCCGAAACATGTTCGCCGAGAAACACCGCCCCAGTGATTGCGGTCAGGACGTAACCGGTGGCGGTGACTGGAAGCACATAGCTCAAATCCGCCCAGCTCAGCAGAGTTGCCCGAACCAGAGTCCAGAAGACAAGCAGGGCGATACCCGCCAGCGTGGCGGGTCGAAGAAACGCCTCGACGCCGCTGGTGCCATGCATTCCGTGGCTCAGCAGAGTATTTCCGGCCAGATTGCTAAGGACGACAACGGCCGTAAGGAGATGGACTTTCGCGGGCAGGACCCGCATCAGTCACCCATGCCGGGGACGGTACCGGCGGCTGCGGCCGCTGTGCTCCTGGCGTGGTCCTTCACAAACTGCTTACGCTTTGCCCGAAGCGCCATGTATTCCCGAGCTTCTTTGTACAGGCGGGGAATGTCATTGTTCACGATGGCCTTCTTCACTATGCGCCACGCAGCCCGCGGCCGAAAGTAATACTCGCCGTAGAACCGCTCCACCCACTCCACCAACTCGCCGCGGTTCAGGCCGGGATACACGATGTTGGGAAGCTGATGGCCGCTCTCGTCCGTCATCGAGTCGATGGTGATCAGGTTATTCGTCTTTGCGTAGTCGTAGAACTCGGTCCCCGGATACGGATGAGCGATGGAAACCTGAATGGTTTCGGTGTCGAGCTTTTTGGCGAAGTCGATAGTCTTACGAATGCTCTCGCGCGACTCGCCGGGCAGGCCGACGATGAAATCGGCGTGGATGGTCAGCCCCAGCTTGTGGCAGTTATCCGTGAAGCGCTGCGCCATGTCGACGGTGGCGCCCTTCTTGATGTTCTTCAGGATCTGCGGGTCGCCACTCTCATATCCGACGATGAGAAGGCGTGCGCCAGCGTCCTTCATGGCCTTGAGCGTGTCGTAATCGGTGGTGACGCGCGAGGTACAGGACCAGGTGAAGTTCAGCGGCCTGAGCTTCTCGCAAAGCTCGATAGTACGCTTCTTCTGGTAATTGAAGGTGTCGTCGTCGAAGAAGATTTCCTTCAAACCGGGAAAGTTCTCGAGAGCATATTTGCATTCGGCGGCGATGTCGTCTGACGAGCGCAGGCGCCACCGATGCCCAGAGTGAGTCTGGGGCCAGAGGCAGAACGTGCACATCGCAGGGCAGCCGCGCGATGTGTAGAGGGAAATGAACGGATTCAGAAGGAACGGAACGTTGTAATTGCGGAAGTCGAGGTCGCGTTTGTAGACCTTCGTCACCCAGGGAAGCTCATCGAGGTTCTCGATAAAGCCGCCTTCGGGATTGTGAACGATCCGGCCGTCTTTCCGGAAGCTCACGCCCGGGAGTTCTTCGAGCGGCGTGCCCTGAGCGTACTTGACGATCTGGTGGTCGAACTCGCGGCGCACGATGAAGTCGATTGCCGTCTCCTCAAGTGCCTTATCCGGCTCGACGGTTACGGGCGGTCCCACGAAGGCTACTTTCAGCTTCGGGTTTGAGTCCTTCATCATCTGGGCGATCTTCACATCGACGGTGAAACCGGGCGTGGAGGTGAACAGCACCAGTAGCTCGAAGTCCCGGGCCATTGCCACGGTGTCATCGATAGAAATCTTGTGCGGTGGAGCGTCGACGACCTTGCTGTCGGGGAGCATGCCCGCCGGATAGCAGAGCCATACCGGGTACCAGTATGATTCGATCTCGCGCGAGGCCGGCCAGCGCGAACTGGCTCCGCCATCGAATCCCTCAAATGACGGTGGATTCAGGAATAACGTTCTCATCAGCTTCTCTTGAGTTTAGGGCACCTGAACCTCCGATCTCAACGAAGGGTCAGGCAACTGCTCCAAATCGGACCTGGAAGGTCGTAATGTGGTTCCAGTAGGCGCACGATGCAGCCACTGAGCCAGCAAATCATCCAGGTCGCTGGGCTGGAACGGTTTGGTAAGAACGTGGTCCATGCCGGAAGCGAGGCACCGGGCACTCTCCTGGGATGTCGCATGAGCCGTTAACGCCACGATGGGGAGCCGCGTTCCGGATACCGCCTCTGATTTGCGAATCTGCCGACAAGCTTCAAAGCCATCCATCTCCGGCATCTGGCAGTCCATTAGAATCAGGTCATACGGGAACTGCGACCACATTTCCACCGCCTCCCTGCCATTAGCCGCTATATCGACACGGTGCCCGCGCTTCTCCAGCAGCCTGCTCACCACCTTCTGATTGACCAAATTGTCCTCGGCGACCAGGATCCATGACGGGGACTGTGCGTTCATGGTCGTGGACTGCTGCAAGGCAGGCCGCTGACCTTCCTCCGGCGTTGACCGCGCTGGGTGTATCGGGAGGTGAACCCAGAACTCCGACCCCTTGCCAACGTCGCTCCGCACCCCAACGGATCCGTGCATAGCCTCGGCGAGGGATTTCGAAATAGCGAGTCCCAGTCCTGTTCCGCCCTGTCGTCGGGTGGTGGAGGCATCCAGCTGCACGAACTTGCTGAAGAGACGCAGTTGTGAGCTCATGTCGATTCCCGGTCCGGTATCGACCACTGACAGCCGCAGTTCCGTGTCGAGCCCCGATTCCACCGTTCGTGCCACGATCCGGACCAAGCCTCGCTCCGTGAACTTGATGGCGTTCGCCGTGTAGTTCAGTACGATCTGCCGGATCCGGCCGGCCGGCCCGGCCCACTTCCTCGGCAGTGAATCCGGATAGTCCAGTTCCAGTTCCAGACCTCGAGCCGCGGCCTGAGGGAGCATCAGGTCCATTACAGTCGACAAACAGCCATGAAGATCGAAGGTGGTGTTTTTCAGGACGATTTTCCCTGCTTCGATGCTTGAGAAATCCAGCAGTTCGTTGATCTGGTCCAGCAGGTACAGCGCCGACGTGCGGATAATCGCAGCGTCGGCCCGCTGTTGCGGACTGAGTTCGGAGTCGAGCAGCAAACCAGTCATTCCGATGATCCCGTTCATCGGAGTTCGAATCTCATGGCTGACAGTGGCCAGGAACTGCGACTTGAGGCGCGACGCCTCCAGCGCTTCGTCCCGTGCCGCTGCTGCGTCATGCTCCGCCTGTTTGCGGGCCGTCACATCAGTGACCACTGCCAGCAGCCGGGTCGCGCAACTCCGGCCGGAGTGCGAGAGTACTTCGCCGCGCGAGTGCAGCCAGTGGATGCTGCCATCTGGCCACACGACACGATAGTCCTCCAGATCGAGGCTGCCACTGATTCTGGCCATCCCTGTCGCCATCCGAAATCGTACTTCATCGTCTGGATGCAGCCGCTCCAGGACGTCTGACGCCTCAAACGGAGGTGTCACGCCATGAAGGCTGGCTGCTTCATCAGAAAAACGCAGCTTTCCTGTGATGCAACAGCATTCCCACGTTCCGGCGTGTCCGGCGCGCTGGGCAAGACGGAGCCGGTCGTTGCTGTCCGTCAGAGCTGCGGTGACATTGCGCTGGCGCGAGATGTCGTGCCCGTAAACCACGATCGCGCGGATGGCAGGTTCATCCAGCAGGTTGTGCCCGAACGCCTCAAAAACCAGCCACTCGCCGGCCGCATCCTGCAGGCGGAACTCAACCGGAGCCGTGAGGCCGGATTCGCCGATCAGATCACGAAGCGCGATTTGGCAGGCAGGTGCGTCTTCGGGATGAATGAACGACCAGACAGACTGATTTACCAGGGACTCGGAAGTCCGGTTTAGCAGGCGAAGGACGGAGGGGCTGACATAACGAAGTGTTCCGTCGCGGTCAATGGTCGTTATGATTCCGGTGGCATGCTCCATCAGGCAGCGGTACCATGCCTCGCGTTTCATCACCTCACGCCGGGTTGCCGATTCCTCGGTGATGTCGTGCATCAGCAGCAGCACACAGGCGCCGCCCGAGTAGGGCATGGGCTCGCTTGTGATCTCAACCTCGATCGGTTTGCCGGACGCAGTACGGTGCACTACGCGGTTATGGCGATCCGGTGCGGACATCTCGATCGATTGCACAGAAAGACCGATGAAATCGTCTCGGGAGTAGCCGTACTTGCGTATCGCAGCGGCATTCACCGCCACAATTCGTAACGTGGCCGCATCGTGAATCCACATTGGAAGCGGGTTGCAATCGAATAACGTTCGGTATTGCCGCTCCGTGTCGGCGAGGCGAGTTTCGAGAGAACGCTCATAAGTAAGCGGGCGAACGCTGCTGACAATGGCACTGCGGCCTTTGATCTGGATCAGCGTATTGGCGACGCGCACATCCACCGGCTTTTCCGCCGCACCGCGATGCTGAGTCTCATGGACTCCGGGCGGGAGGGAAGCTGCTCCGGTCACATCCCGCATCAGAGCGCCTCGAATCTCCGTCTCGTCGCGGTCATACAGCGCACACGCGGCGGGATTGGCTGCCAGGACTCTCTCCGTCGCCGGATCGTAGATCAGGATCGGCTCCATCGCAACGTTGAGAATTTGCCGGTCTAAGCTGCCGTAGTCCAGTTCCTCTGTTTCCATCGCAATCTGGTGGTTTCCCACCTGCACCCTCAAAGCTCTCTTCGGTCGACGCGCGACCCGTAATAGATAATTTTTGAAAAAATTGCGCCGACCGTCTGCTATCGTGGCCCATGAGTATGATCCGAATCGCCAATGGACAGGGTTTCTGGGGCGACTGGCTGGAGGCTCCCGCCCGACTGCTGGAGCAGGGCCCCGTCGACTACCTCATGCTCGACTACCTGGCCGAGGTCACCATGTCCATCCTGCAAAAGCAGCGAAGGGCGGACACAAACCTTGGCTATGCCCGTGACTTCCCGCCTTTGATCGCAGGCATCGCCAGCCATATACGTGATCGCCGTGTTCGTGTGATCGCCAATGCCGGGGGCGTGAACCCGATCGCCTGTGCCCGTGAGGTGCGCCGGCTCGCTCCGGGCCTCAGGGTCGCCGTGGTCCTCGGGGACGATCTGTTCGACCAGCTCGACGACCTTCTGGCGGCCGGGCATGAAATGCGCAACATGGATAATGGCGAGCCACTGGCGTCCATTCGGCCCAAAGTGCTGAGCGTGAACGCCTACACAGGGGCATTTCCCGTTGCCGATGCGCTCGCTACCGGAGCCGACGTCGTAATCACAGGACGCTGTGCGGACCCGGCGCTGGCGCTCGCCCCCATGATCCACGAGTTTGGCTGGCAGTCCACCGACTGGGATCGACTGGCCGCCGGCATCGTCGCCGGTCACAGCATTGAGTGCGGCGCTCAGTCCAGCGGAGGGAACTGTCAGGTGGACTGGACCACGATTCCGGACCTTGCCAACATCGGCTATCCCATTGTCGAGATGGAGCCGGACGGGAATTTCAGCGTGACGAAACACCCCGGTACAGGGGGCCGCATCGACAGCCATGGCATCAAAGAGCAGCTGATTTACGAGATCGGCGATCCCGCGCGCTACATCACGCCAGATGTAGTGGCGGATTTCACCTCTGTCCTGGTGCGGGACGACGGACCAGACCGTGTCCGCATTACCGGGGTAAAGGGCTCTCCCGCCACCCCGACCCTGAAGCTGTCAGTGAGTTATCTGTGGGGGTGGAAATCCATCGGCACTCTGGTTTACAGCTATCCGGATGCTGTAGAAAAGGCGCGTGCAGCCGACCGCATCGTGCGCCAGCGGCTGGAGCAGCTCGGCCTCCGGTTCGACGAGATCTACACCGAGCTCTTCGGCTTCAACGCCTGTCACGGCCCTGCTGCGCGTACCGACGAGAAAGCGGTGGCGGAGGTACAGCTGCGAATAGGCGTTCGGGGTCATGACAAAGCCGCGGTCGACCGGTTCACCCGCGAGTTGATTCCGCTGGTGCTGAGCGGCCCGCCCGGAGGCACCGGGTACGGCGACGGCCGCCCGGCTGTGCGTGAGGTGGTCGCGTTTTGGCCCGCCCTGGTACCCAGGGAAGTCATTCGTCCTTCGATTGAGGTGGTGGAATGAGAATCCCGCTGTCCCGCATCGCCCATGGCCGCAGTGGCGACAAAGGAGATACAGCCAACGTCGGCATCATTGCGCTGAACGACAGCTACTATCCCATCCTGCGCCGGGAACTTACCGCCGAACGCGTGAAAGCGTGGTTCGGCGACTTCGTCCTAGGCGAGGTAATCCGCTACGAACTGCCGAATCTGTCCGCGCTCAACTTCCTGCTGCACGGCGCGCTGGGGGGCGGAGGAACACTCTCGCTGCGGACCGACGCCCAGGGAAAGACGCTCAGCTCCGCATTGCTGCGAATGGAAATCGAAGTCGACGAAGGAGAAATGTGAGCTTTATCGAGATCGCACGGGAAGACCGTGTGTTGCGGCTGACCCTCAACCGTCCGGAGAAAAAGAACGCGCTGTCGGCCGAGTTCTGCACCCAGCTCGCCGATGCTTTCGATGAGGCCAACTCAAACTCCGGCGTCGGCTGCGTTTTGCTGGAAGCCCGTGGCGACGTGTTTTGCGCGGGCATGGATCTCTCCGACGCCATCGGGCCGGACGCGGCTCAAAAGACCGCAATTCACGAACGGCTTTTCACGGTGGCCTCACGGTCGCTGAAGCCGATTGTCGCCGCCGTGGCTGGTCCAGCGCTGGGAGGCGGCGTCGGCCTGCTCTGCAATGCCCACATTGTGGTAGCGGCGCACGGCTGCAATTTCGGACTGACCGAGATTCGAATCGGCATGTGGCCGTTCATCATCTGGCGCGCGGTTGTCGCCACCATTGGAGAGCGCCGCGCTACGGAACTCGCGCTTACCGGGCGAATCTTCAGCGTGAACGAGGCGGTGCAGTGGGGGTTGGTGCACGAAGTCGCGCCGGCGTTTGAACTGGACGACCGGGCGTCGGCGACGGCGCATCACCTCGCCGAGTCGGCACCCCAGGCGATTCGGCTCGGCCTGGAGTACCTGAGAGCGTCGCGAGGCCTTTCTTCTGACGAATCCGGCCGTCTTGCTCTGCAGTTTCGGACGCAGGCCTTCGGGTCCGAGGATTATCGCGAAGGTGTCACCGCGTTTCAGGAGAAGCGTCGACCCGTCTGGCCCAAGATTCTCTGACGACTACTGCTGCAGGGTGGCCCGTTCCGGTTTCAGTGCTTCGAGCAGCGCATCGGCGAGGTCGGGCGGAAGTGACGTCTCCAGATACTCGCGTGCGATTCCGCGCAGGTGATCCTGCCCGTTGATCAGAGCATCGTGTGCAATGCGGATGTGATCCCGCGACAGCACCACCGCAAGCAGTACGAAAATGTGCTCCAGTGAGAGCTTCTGCTTCATGCGAGAGCCGCGCAGTTCCGCGCGAATGGCGGCGAAGATCGGTTCGGTGCCGACCGGGATGTCAGCCTGCGTTCGCAGCTGGTCCAGAGCACGCCCACAGCTAATTCGTACTCCGATATCCGGATCGTGCAGTGCGGCCACCAGCGCATCGGCGGCGCGAGCGGATCCGGCTGCCGCCAGGATGCCAGGGACACGGCGGCGCACATCCAGGGGCTCGCTGCGATCCAGCAGGTAGTCGGTGAGTTGACCCGTGTGGTCTGCCGCAGCCAGTTTCAATGCATGTGTCGCGGGACGGCGGAGGGCAGCATCGGCGAGCAGTGGCACCACGTACGGAATCAGGCTTCGATCCAGAAGTACCGGCCCGTCAAGCAGTCGTGCCATGGCGCTCCGGTCGGAGGAAGCCAGGATGTCGAACTGATCCTCCGGAGATGCGGCTGAACCAGTTTTTGCGGTTGCCGCGGTGGGCACGGCAGGGAATTGCGCCGTGTCGAACTGGGCGAGCGGCGAAGGCTCCTCATCCGAATAGTGTTCAAGGCTGCGTTCCAGCGAATGCAGGTAACCTCGGTTCAGCGTTCGCGATAACAGCCAGCCACCCGCCGACGCCACAGAAGCGGTAACCAGCATGACCGGACCGGAGAGCGCAGGTCCCAGATTGATGGCAAGCTGAGCGAAGCCTCCTCCCAGCGCGTCGCCCAGACGGTCGACCGTGACGTCATTGAAGGACTTGATCACGCGCTTCTCCGACGGCAGCATGGGCGTGTAGAGAAGCTCATACCCGGCGCGAAAAAACGACCCGCGCACAACAGCTTCGGCAGCTCTGGCTGCGGTCACAGCCGGGAGTCCGCCGGTGATGGCAGCAATCACCCCACCCAGGCTTACCGAGCCCGGGAGAGTGGCGACCGTTGCCCCCAGCCCGAGCTTATTCAGCAGCGTCGATGTGGCGCCCAGCTGGAGGATGAAGCTCAGGATTGCAGTGCCTGTGTGGAACATCGCGAAGAACCGGAGGAGCGGCTCGCCTGGGCCGAGTGTGTGACGTGCATCGGCCTTCAGCACGTAGTCCAGCAGTGCCGCGGAGAACGTCCCGGCCAGTACCAGCAAGCTGAGTTGTCGGAAATAGTTCGAGTTTCGGAGCAGATCCCACGGGCGTATGTGAATCACGTGGCGCGTCTGCGTTAGAGGCTCGGGAGCCGGGAGCATGAGGAGACAGAAGCTGGTGAGGACCTGCATTGTCGCCATCGCCAGCAGCACCGATTGGGCTGGCGCCATGGCTGCGAGACGCTCGGCAAGAAAACCTCCGGCGACACCGCCCGCCGTGCCCGCACCTGCGATTCGTCCGAATGCCTGTTTCGCGGTCCACGGATCGAACTGTTCATTGATCACGGACCAGAAGCCGGACGTGATGAGTGCTCCCAGCGCGACGACGTGAATATAGACGGCGATGGCGGACCAGCCGGGCCGGTAGCCCCACGTGAACCACTCCACTGTCTGAAGCCCGGCGCTGAACAGCAGCAGAGCAGGAACAAATCTCGCAGGGGAAAGCCGGTTCAGGATGCGACCCTGCAGCAGGCTGAGGACGATAGCTGTGAGCGCGGCGACGACCACCAGCAGCGGGAGTTGCGACGGCCGGTAATGCGTGAGGAACAGAGCGTCACGAGCGGCTTTACCAGCCACCTGGAACGCCATGGTTGTGGCAGCGCCCATCATGCTCAGGCGGATCACGAACTGCTGGGCGTTTGCGGCGGGCTCGCTCACTCGTTCACCAGTATCGGATGGGGAACGAGTGAGTGCGCGGTCAGGGGCACAGGAACGAGGGCGCGGTCTTTCACCACGCCCTCAGGGCATCATTCGACGTTGACCATCCAGGGCACGCCGTATTTGTCGATGCACATGCCGAAGAGTTTGGCCCAGAACGTCTGGGCCAGTGGCATCTGGGTCTTGCCGCCCTCGGCCAGTTCGCTGAAGATGCGCGTGGCTTCGTCTGCGTCCTTGATCGCGATATTGATGCAGAAGCCGGAGTGCTTTGTGAACTGGCCCATTGGAGCGTCGCCGCCCATCAGCGTGGCGCCCTCGGCAACATCGAGCCGGGCGTGCATGATCTTCTTTTTCCACTCCGGCGGTACGTGCGCCTCAGCCGGTGTTCCTTCGTTCGGGAACATCGCGCTGATTTCTTTTTTGAAGACCTTCGCGTAGAAGTTGAAGGCCTCTTCGCAGTTGCCGCCAAATCCGAGATAATTGATGAATTGCATGGGGAAAGTCCTTTCGATCTATTTTCGATTTTCGGCTGCGGCTCGCACACGCGACAACATGCGCGTCCAGCCCGTAGTGGTGTTTACGCCGTCGAGCAGCCCCGGAGGGACCAGTCCAACCGCGCGGTGAGTGAAACGTACAACGGTCATGCCGGCTTCTTCCGTCAGCCGGTACAGCACATGATTGAGGGCCGGGGCGGACATGAACAGGGGGCCCTGTAGTTCCAGCAAATTTGGAGCGCGGATGGACTGTACGTGCGCCCACAAGTGACCTGAGTTTTCGCCGAGGTCGCGATACCAGCGACCTCCTGGCCAGGCCTCCAGCTTCATGGGAAGCGGGCTGCCGTCCGGGGCCTCGCAATACGGACCCATTTGTTCCAGAATACTTTCGAAAACGATGTCAATGGTTGCGGCAATCGATTCGGTTTTCGTGATTTCGAGCGTCGGAATGCCTGCTGTGATCATTTCTTTTCCCCGGTAATGCGTTCGAGCATATTCTTTTCAGCGCGTTCTTTGAGGCTGTCGAGGTTGCGCTTCCAGAATCGCTCGAAGATCTTCAGCCAGTCCTGGACGGGCTTAAGCTCCTGCGGGTTCAGTCGGTATAGACGAGTCTGCCTCTGTTTAGTAACGGAAACGATGCCGACTTCGCGCAGTACACCCAGATGTTTGGAAACGGAAGGCTGCGCAATGCCGAGCGCTTCCACTACCTGCGTCACAGAGTGACCCTCGCCGTCAGCAAGTGCTTCAAGTATCCGGCGGCGCCACGGCTCGGCGATTGCGTTGAAAACATCCGTCGTGGTCGCTGCCCTCGCCATGGATGCAGTATATGTCCATATGGGAATATGTCAAGTGCGCATTGGTGGAAACTTACCGTATGTCGCGGCTCGCCAAAGCCACTCGGCGGGACCGAACTTGTGGGTGCGCAGCCAGGCCTGGCTCCACAACGCCTGCGCCGCATACAACGCAACAGCCAGCGCCACCAGCGTGGGAGCGGTGAGCTTGCCGAACAGTCCAAGGCCATAGCCATTGAACACCAGCGTCAGCACCACGGACTGAACCAGATAGTTGGTGAGCGCCATACGGCCGAGGGCGGTAATGGCCGACAGCCGGTCAGGAGAAAGCCACAACAGAATCGCCGCGCCGTAGGCGACCGCCAGGGTCCACGGCGCGCCCAGGTCGAGAAGGTAATCGAGTGCAGCCGCTGCAAGGCTGAGCAGTAACAGGACAGGAGCGTGCGCCGGTGCTGGCGCGGGTGACGAAGCGCGTCATGCTGCCAGGCTGCCATGCCAGGCAGCATCAGACCGAGGGTGAATGGCAGTGACTGAACCCAAAGTGGCATCACCCAGTGCAGGGCCTCGCTGCAACGGAACAGCAACACGTCGGGCCAGGAGGCCTGCGAGTATACCTGCATCGCCTGGGCCGCATGCACGCGCATCTGCGCCTCCGATGGCAGCGGAATGGGCAGCGAGGCAAAGCGAGGAACTACAAACACAAAGGCCGCTCCAGCCAGCACAAACACGGTGCGCATACGGACAAATGGAATCAACAGCATTCCGCTCACGCCGTACTGTGCCAGGATGTCGCCATTCCAGATAAAGACGATATGGGCGAGGCCAACAGCAAACAACACGGCGAATCGGCGCGCAAGGAACGCGTGTGGGTTGGGAACGCGCTCGGCCTGAATGGCGGCGCCAACCCCGAAGAGGAAGGCGAACAGGGAGAGCGCGCGAAACTCGACGAACTCGGCCAGTACGAAGGGCTGCTGGCTTGTGATGTAGCCGAACAAGGACGTACTGAAGCCGCTGAAAACGTTCATCAGAAGCACGCCGAACAGAGCGATGCCGCGAAGAAGGTCGATGTGCGCGTATCGTTCCCCTGACGGGACGGGGCTCACTTCGACGCCTTTTTGCGGCTGCTTCGGGCAGGCTTCCTGTTCTTCGAGACACGCAGGTCATAGGCGGTCCGCAGCGCCCAGGTGACCACTTCTTCGCTGGACTCGGCAAGGCGAATATGGGTCATACCCATTCGGCCCCAACCGCCCTTGATTGGCAGAAAGAAATCGGGAGCGTCTTCGAGGAAGCCGGCCTGCAGCTCCGGTGTGAGCATCAGGTTGCCATAGCCGTCGCTTGCCGAAGCCAGGGTGGCAAAGATGTGCCCGCCGACCCGGAAGTCGACAGAGCCCATGTGGGAACCCTGTTCCGCCCCTTCGAAAGAGAGGGCAATACGGCGAAAGTCCTCGGGAGTCACACAGTAAATTGTAGGTGGGATAGAAGCAGGAAGGGAAGTGACCTGCCGTGCGGGCGGCGGATCACTTCCCATTTGGGGAGGTTACGACTTGACGGTATGGAATTCCCAGCCCTTGCGGAAATTGGGCTTGAGAAGTTTGTTCGCTTCTGCGTTATTGGTGATGCGCATCTTGTCGGGATCGTACTCCAGCTTGCCTTCATGCCGGAGCGCAATTACGCCGAGCAGCATCCATTCCACGAAAGGCGCGGCCACGTCGAAATTAGAGCAGGCAGCATCGCCGCCTTTGGCTGCGCGGATGAAGTCGAGCATGTGGCCGGGCGACCGTGTGAGGGTGGGCGCGGGCATCTTGTAATCCGCCATTTTCTCCACCGGGAGCAGGCGCGTTACATCGCCATAGGTTCCGGTGGTGAGCATGCCCTTGTCGCCGATGAAGACGCTGCCATCGGGAGTCGGGAAGCGAAGCTGTTCTTTGGGAGCAGCCTTCATGGCTTCGAATGTGGCCCAGTCGAACGTACGGCCGGGGGAGCGGAAATCGTATCCGGCAGCGCGTCCCATAGTCGGGAGCGGGCTGCCCGGGGCTCCGCCCGCGGCTGCGGGAGGCCCACCCTGACCGCCACGACGTCCGCCACCGCCGCCAGGTCCACCCTGACCAGGTCGCATGATTGACGGCGGGTCGCCGAGCCATTCGCCTTCGGGCACACCAGCGATCTTCGGATTTTCCTTCAGACCGTCGTACCAGAAGACCTTCAGCGCGGGCATGTTGCCGTAGGGCGCGAAGTCAAAGCGGATGACCGAGGCTTTCGGGAACATGAAGGGGCTCTTGCCCTCCATCTTGATCGCCTCGACGCCGACCACTTTACGTTGAGAAAGGTGCAGCGCCATGTTAGGCGCACCAAGAATATGACACGCCATGTCGCCCAGCGCGCCGCAACCGAAATCGTAGAACCCACGCCAGTTAAACGGCTGATAAAATAAGCCTCCGAAGCGGTCGGGTTCGGTCTTGCCACCGGCGGTAAACGGCCGCTTCTCCGCGACGCCCAGCCACAGATCCCAGTCGAGCGTCGACGGCACCGGCTCTTCCTTCGGGATCTCAGTCAGGCCCTGCGGCCACAGCGGACGGTCGCTCCACGCGTGAACTTCGGTCACGTTGCCGATGTCGCCATTCCACACCATCTCGGCGCACTGACGCGTGCCTTCGTTCGAGTAGCCCTGGTTGCCCATCTGCGTGGCGACCTTGTACTTGTGGGCGGCTTCGCGAAGCTGGCGAGCTTCCCAAACCGTGCGGACCAGCGGCTTCTGCACGTACACGTGCTTCTGGCGCTCCATGCACCACATGGCTGCTGTTGCGTGCATGTGGTCCGGCGTGGCCACGATCACCGCGTCGATATTCTTGCCCTCTTTATCCAGCATTTGCCGGAAATCCCGGAATGTCGGAGCCTTGGGAAAACGCTGAAAAGTCGAGGCGGCACGGCGGTCGTCGACGTCGCAAAGGGCCACGATGTTCTCGGTCGGTGCGGCAGCGCCCAGGTTGGACGCGCCCTGTCCGCCAGAACCGATCGCGGCGAAATTCAGCTTTTCATTGGGGGATTTATACCCCATTGCTTTTAGCGAGGGTGTGCTACCGAAGCCACCGGATGGAACGGCTCCGGCCAGCAGGCTGCCAATGAAAAAGTGGCGCCTCGAAACTGACATGGTTAAAACCTCCAGAAATCCTGTCTACTGCCGAACTTGTGCGACCCCTGTTTACGCCAGACAACTCTTGACGTAGGCGAGGCATTTCTTCGCTTCCGCGATGATATCAGAGCCTTCAGGGATCGGGTACTCCAGCTCCAGATTGGCGGGAAATGGATACTTTTCCTTTTTCAGAAGCTGCATTACTTCTTTAATCGGTGTATCGCCCGTACCCCATACCGCGACGTTCGGACCGTGGTCTTTCTTGCGATCCTTCACGTGCAGGTTGGTGATTTTGGCGTGATGCTTTTTGATGAATTCAACGGCGTCGTAATTCGCCGCCGTGAAGTGGCCGATGTCGAGGTTGACGCCGTTGAACTTGCCGTAGCCCATCAGCGCGTCGTAGCTTTCGAGCGTCGCCGTCTGATTGGCGTCATGCGTGGCGTCGTGGCCGTGATAGCCCACCAGAAGCTTGTATTTGTCGGCGATCGGCGCGATGCGCTTCGCCATGGTCAGCGTGGTGCTGGTGGTGATGCCCTTCACGCCGAGCGCTTTGGCCATCTCAAACCCATACACGATGTCATCGTCCTTCATCGCGTCCTGCATGTTGAAGCAGAGCAGGTGAAGGTCGATCCCGGCGTCGCTGAACTTCTTCGACACGGCTTTCCAGGTGGTGGGCGAGGACGACTTGCGCCACTCGGCCAGCTTCTCCATTGCGGCTTTGCGCTCGGCGATCTGCTCCGGGGTCAGCTGCGGGCGTCCGCCGCCGGCAGGGCGCTGGAACATGGGCATCGCCGGAGCCCCGGCCAGCCCTTCACAGTGGTTCGACATCAGCTCGCACTCGCCGAGCCCGATATCGGTGTACGCCTTCAGGATGGCATTCGCGTCGGGCGAGGCAATCCGGTTGAAGCTGTACGTGATGGCGCCAATCTGAACGCCGTTGACCTTCGAGTTGATTTTGGCCGCGTGAAGCGCGCGCACCAGTGGCACGGAGGCGAGCGCCGCCCTGCCAATGTCTCTGCGGGTGAGTTGCATGAAAGAGATAAGGCGCGGTCCAGGGGGCGGATAGTTACTCGCCACCTCTGGCGCGTGCGCCCGTATATGGCACTTTGTCGAAGAAATCGGTGGGTCCCGCCGACCGCGGGTCGCCCGTTTCGCGCATCCACTGCTCCACACGGCGGCGCAGTTCCGCCCGCGTCCTGGCGTGGGCAGGATCAGCGGCCAGGTTGAGGACCTGATCGGGGTCTCGGCGTACGTCGTACAACTCTTCGGCGGGACGTTTGCCGAACACGCGGTCGAAGAACGGCTGGGACTTCCGGGTACTCAGCAATTGCTTCGATCGCGAATTGTCGACATCTCCGTAGGGCCCGACGGCCCAGTAGAGCTCCGGGTCACCGGCGGGCCAGCGATCCGGCTCGAGGTTCCACAAGTACAGCCAGTCCCGGGTTCGAATCCCTCGAATCGGATACGTCAGGTCCCCCCGGCGCACGTTGGCGTGCCGTTCGCGCTCCAGAAACATGCAGTCCCGGCCGGTGTCTCTGAGCAGCGTGCGGGCCGTCATCTGGCTCGGAACCTGAACGCCAGCGGCTTCGACAAACGTAGGCGCCAGGTCGGCGATGCTGACGAAATCGGTTCGTTTCGTACCCGGCTTCAGGCGGCCAGGCCAGCGCACGGTGAGCGGAATCCGCACCCCGGTGTCGTAGCAGTTAGCGAGTCCCCGGGGAATCTGCCAGCCGTTGTCGCTGGTCATCACGACGAGCGTGCTTTTGGGTTCGATTTGCGCGAGATGCTCGCCGCACTCGCGGTCGAACTGCTGGACCTCGGAGTAGTAGTCGCGGATATCCTCGCGAACTTCGGGCACGTCGGGCAGGAACGCCGGGATGCGGATCTTCGAGGCGTCCGGTTTTGCCGTGTCGCGGCCCCGATCCCAGGGGACATGCGGGTCATGGCTGCCGAACCAGAAGCACCACGGCCTGCCTTTCGGAGCGGCTTTGAGGAAGGCCTCGAAGCTGGGGAACGACTGGCCGGACGGATTCGGTTTTGCAGTGCCTGGCCCCCAGCCCTTGCCACTGAATCCGATGAAATATCCGGCTTTCGCAAGCAACTCGGGGTAAGTCGGGATGGCGGCTGCCAGAGGACCATACAGGTTCGCGGCCGATCCCAGGCGATGCGTCTCCTGGCCGGTGAGCAGGCTGGAGCGCGAAGGCGAGCAAGACGGGTTCGGCGCGAACGCGTTGGTAAACAACACGCCCTGCCTTGCGATCGAATCGAAGACCGGCGTGCGGACCACAGGGTCGCCGTACACACTGGCGTGAGGATACGCCCAGTTATCGGCGAGGAGGAGCAGAATGTTCGACCGTGTTGTCTGGGCCGCTGCAGCAGCCAGTGGTGTCGCAAGGAACGTTCGACGATTCATATGTGTGAACGATTAGTCAGGTTATTCGTATTGTCCGGCAGCGCCCTTCCGGCAGCTTAAACGTGCCATGCTGGGACTGCTATGCGACAGCCAGAAATGATCGAAGCCGAGTTGATGGAGATCAGCGCTATTCTCGACGACACACTCAAGCTGGAGCGGATCGTCGCCTGGTGCGCCTCGCACCCGGATGAAGTGCCGGTTGCGCTGCATCAACTGCTGCCTTTCCGCAAAACGAGCCGCTCGCACGAGACTGCCGAATAGATCGTGATTTAGACGCTCTACACGGCTGCTCTGGATGCGGGCAGATCGACGCCTGTGTCCATCCAGCGGCCTTCGCGTGCCGACAGCAGTACCGCATCGCACACGCGCTGCGTCTGCAGAGCATTACGAAAATCGGGTTGCGTAGGCGTCCCGCTCTCGATGCCCATGACAAAGTCGGCCAGAGCGTTCAGGAATGTATGCTCATAACCGATCGTGGTGCCAGGGACCCAGTAGCGATTCATGTACGGGTGCTCGGAGTTTGTGGTGTGGATCTTCCGCCAGCCCGTCACGTGGGATTCGACCTTCTTGCCCGACTGCAGCTGCATGTATTCGAAGTACTGCAGATACTCGGGTTCTTCCAGGTCGAAGTACACGCTTCCGTTGGCTCCGTTGAGCTCAAACGTGTTGAAGTTCTTGCGGCCTCGGGCATAGCGCGTCGATTCGAACGTGCCCATCGAGCCGTTGGCGAACTCCGCCAGGAACATGCAGGCATCGTCAATGCCCACCGGCTGCACTTCACCGGTTACCGCGTGCTTGCGCTCTTTGACGAACGTCTCGGTTTTGGCCACCACGCGGGTGATGGCGCCGTTCAGCCACATCGCGCTGTCTATGGAATGCGCCAGCAGATCGCCGGTGACACCGGAGCCCGCGACACTCGCGTCCAGCCGCCACAGTCCGGCGCCACCCTGAGGAACGTCGGGCGAGATGGTCCAGTCCTGCAGATAAGTCGCGCGATAGTGGAATGCCTGTCCAATGCGGTTCTCGTCGACCAGCTGTTTGGCGAGCGCGATGGCCGGAACACGGCGGTAGTTGAACCACACCATGTTCGGCACACCGGCCGCTTCCACCGCGGCGACCATCTGCTCGGCTTCAGCCACATTCATCGCCAGCGGCTTCTCGCAGACCACGGCCTTGCCGGCTTTGGCGGCGGCAAGAGCGATTTCAAAGTGGGTGTCGTTGGGCGACCCGATGTCGATGAGGTCAATATCCGGCGCGTCAACTACTTTGCGCCAGTCGGTCTCCACCCGCTCATAGCCCCAGTTATCGGCGAATGCCTGCGCTTTTTCCGCATTGCGTGCGCAGACCGCTTTCAACACCGGCTTGTGCTGGACCGGGAAGAAGTCCGTAAGCCGCTTGTAGGCGTTTGAGTGAGTACGGCCCATAAAGCCGTAACCGATCATTCCGACGCGGAGTTCCTTCATGCGGAGACTCCTGCGCTGTCGCCTCCGTACTTCACGATCAGTGCGTCGATAGCGGTCTTGCAGGTTGCGGTGGCAGCCCAGGCGTCGGGCCAGAAACACAAGTCGATGGTCCACCAGTCGTGCGGCAGACGTGCGGCCTTCACCAGTTCCGGAACAATCGCATCGAAGTCGAGGTAACCGAGCCCGAAGGGAGGATGCGCGGAGGTTTCATCCTCGCCGTTCGCGTCCTTGTGGCATTTGCCGTCGGAATCGATCAGGTGAATGTGGTTGATGCGGCCGGAGAGCAGGTGGATCAACTCGATCTGGTTCGCGAACACTTCCTTCTCGCCTTCCTGGCGGGCGCCGTGGACGCCGACCATCTGGCCGTGGCAGGTGTCGTACTGGAGGCCAAAGTTAGCTTTATCGACACCGTCGTGGATGCGCACCACGTCGCTCGGCTTGTTGAACGCGAAGCCGGGTTCGAACTCCCACGTGACGTACTGCCCGTTGTCGGCGGCGATATCCGCGCACACCTTCCACGTCTTGACCACGCGATCGAGCGCGGTGGCGTAATCGACCTCACGGTGAATGGTGGGGGGCTGGACGCAGTCGACCCGAACGCCCTGAATGCCGAGGTCTTTGGCGAACTCGGAATTGCGGCGGAACTCGGAGATGTACTTCGACTGGTCGTCGGTGTTGATCAGCTTCTCGCCCCACAGGTTGGCAGCGATGCCGCTGAAGCCGAGGCCGCGTTCAGCCATCTTCGCCTTCAGTTCCGCGCGCTCGGACTTGCCGGGCATGGCGCCTGGCCATGTGTCGTCCGGCCCGTTCGGGTTGCCTGGATTCGGATGGGGCGGGAAGGCGCCGAGCTCGACTCCATCAAAGCCCAGTTCCTTCAGGCGCGTGCAGACGGTTTCAAAGTCGATGGGATTGGGGCCGTAGGGGCCGATGGTGTAGGCCCACGAGCCGATGGAGGTTCTCTTGCTCATATGGTTACTTCAGCTCCTTGATGCGGATGTTGCGGAATTGCACCTGCATGCCCGGACCGCGATGCAGCTGCAGTGCGAGAATGCCTTCCATTTTGGCCGAATCGTGCAGGTCGGCGGTCTGCAGGCCATTCAGGAATATCTGGATGTGGTCGCCCTCGGCGCGAATCTCGATACTGTTCCAGTCCTTCGCTTTCACCACAGTCTCGCCCTTGCCCTTCCAGCCGTTCACCATCACGCCGCGCTTGCCCTTTTCGTCGTAGATGGAACCCCACCAGTTGCCTTCCGCCATGTCGGCCTGAAGTCCGGCCGCCACGTACTCGGGAAGTTCCTCGCTGCGGAACTGGATGCCGCTGTTGTGATTGCGAAGGTTCACGTCGGCTTTCAGGATGAAGTTGGCAAACTTCTTCGTTTTGTAGATGAGGAAAGTGTTGTGGGGCAGTTCGATGCCGTCGGTGTTGCCCACGATTGTCGCGTCTTTTACCTTCCAGAGACGGGAGTCGCCGTCCCATCCTTTTAGAGACTTACCGTCGAACAGAGGTTTGAATCCCTTCTCTTTGACGGGTGGAGCACCCAAACAGGCCAGTGCCAGGCTAAGCAGAAGAACGAGTCGCATGTCGAGCTTGTTCTATCACAGTCGGACGGGTGAACCGCTATGATCTCCTGATGACACCGGTAAACATCTCCCAGAAGCTGGCGCGGTTCTCCGATCACTGGAATCCCAGAATCGTGGCCGAACTGAACGGTCAGCACGTCAAGCTGGTCAAGTTTCAGGGTGAGTTCGTATGGCACCACCATGCCGGCGAAGATGAAATGTTTTTAGTAATTCAGGGCGAATTTCGCATGGATTATCGTGGCGAATCAGGCGAATATAGCGTCCCCATTCATGAAGGGGAATTCATCATCGTGCCTCGGGGCACCGAACACCGCCCGGTGGCTGCAAATGAAGTATCTGTAATGCTTTTCGAGCCTGCGGCCACGCATCACACAGGCAACGTGACAAATGAACGGACGGTTGAAAATCAGCAGTGGATTTGATTCCCGCAACCACGCACGCAACCGCGCCGGCAACCAAATAGTAACCACCCACCTTCGCGGCCGGACGGAATGCCCGAACTTCCGTCCGGCCGCACAATTTCCCTCCTTTCCCGCATCTACCTTCCGTGATCGAGCAACTGCTTCGGCAATACGGCTACCTGTTCGTCTATGTGGGTACGCTGTTTGAGCCTGACGCCACGCTGGTCGCCTCCATCTTTCTTGCTCACCGCGGGTACTTCCAAATTGGCTTCGTTTGGTTTTTTGCCACCCTCGCAACCATCTCAATGAGTCAGTTCTGGTTTTGGCTGGCCCGGCAGCGAGGCAGAGCGATGCTGGACCGGATGACCGCTTCGAGTCCGAGGTACGCCCGTGTGCGCGGCTGGGTGGAGCGAAACGGCAATGTACTCGTCTTCTTTTCACGGTTCCTGTGGGGTCTGCGGCTCGCGATTGCCGCGTCCTGTGGCGCCACCGGGGTGAGCCCGGTTCGGTTCCTTATCGTCGACACGGCGGGGGCGCTCTTCTGGACCGCGGTGGTGGGCACGGTCGGTTTCGCGATTGCTCAGGCAATGGGCCGCGCGATCCACTACCTCCGCCCGTATGAAGACGCGATAGCCCTCGGCATCGTCGGAGTGCTTGCTCTGTTTGCGTTTTCCAGGCGGCTCGAAGGCAGGCGGGAGGTCCGGGACGTGTTGCGTCCAGGGCAACTGGGACTGGATGCCATTGATCATGTTGGCAGAAAAGTAGCACGCGCCGACGATCGGTGATAGCATACGCCTCGATGCTCCCTGACTACATAGCCAAATCTGTACCTAACCCGATGTCCAATCGGGCACCCTGGTACAAGAACACTGCCCCGACCTACGCGGGCATCTTCTTGTGGGTCGTCTTCTACCAGGCTCTCGCCGCCGGTGCAATCGACAGAGCCAGCCTCGGAACCTGCCTGCTGGCGCTCGCCGTAGCGGGCCTGTTGTGTTACGCCCTGTATTACCTGGTGCCCGCGATGCTGGGCCTCAAGACCGGCCAGCCTCTGTATGTGGTCGGCAGTTCCACCTTTGGAACCACTGGTGGATATCTAATGCCGGGTCTGCTGATGGGTGCCCTGCAGATCGGCTGGTTTGCCGTCGGAACGTTCTACGCCACCAAGTACATCCTGAGCGGCCTCGGCATGACCGAAGTCGGTCCGGGCAGCGTATTGTTTACGGTCATCTGCATTATATGGGGTTACACCATGTGCTGGATCGGCGCCGCGGGCATTCAGTATGTCGCCAGTGTGTCGCTGTATCTGAACATTCTGTCGGCTGTGGTGGTAGCCGTTGTCTTCTTCATGACGATGGGCGGCCTCTCAAAGCATGTGGATCCGGTCACCACCGATTCGTCGGCGGTCTTCACGCTGATCCTCGGTTCCGTAATCGGCTTCTTTGCGACAGCCGGTGCGGCGGGAACGGACTTCGGCATGAATAACCGCAACCAGAGCGATGTGAAGCTCGGCGGTTTTGTCGGGATCGCGCTGGCCGTGTTGTACGCAGGTGGACTGCCGCTGCTCTCGGTTGCGGGCGCCCGCGCCAACAACCCGGGCATGACCTCGTTCACTTACGACGCGGTGCTCGCCTCTCTGGGCGGAACGTTCGCGACTTCCGCGTTCTTCTTCTTCGCCATTGCCTCGATTCCGCCGGCCACCTTCTGCGCGCTGATCGCGGGCAACAGCTTCTCGACCATGATCCCTGGCGTGAAGCGAATCTCCTCAATGCTGGTTGGCGTGACTGTTGCCATCATCCTTGCGGCGACCGGCGTGGCGGCCAATCTGGCCTCGGTCTTTGGCCTGGTCGGCGCATCTTTTGGACCAATCTGCGGAGCGATGACGGCGGACTATCTGCTGTCGGGCCGCAAGTGGGCCGGTCCTCGTGAGGGAATCAACATGGCAGGGTACGCTGCGTGGGCCGTCGGATTCCTGATCGGCATCAACGACAAGCTGCCGATCGGCGACGATCTGCACAAGCTGCTGCAGCCTGCCGTGGTCTACAGCTACATTGCCGGGTTCGTGATCTATGCTGCGCTTGCCAAAATGGGCATGCAGCCGAGAGTCGTTCCCGAGCGCGTCCAGACTGTGGGCGCTTAAGCGTGTGTTGCGGGGCTCCTCGCCCGAGGAGCCCGTAGTCCGTCAGCTCGGGGTACCGGGGTCGCCCTGTTCGCCATCAACGGACTTCCCGCCCGTTCCCTCACCCTTCCAGCCAATAATCTTGCCATCCGGCCGTTCAAAGATGCAGGTTCCTGAGAATGGGCCAGCCGACGTGACGGTCAGAATATCCAGTTCCGTCGAGCGCGGGCGGTCAAACACGTTCACATCCCAGTTGATGGTTACCTTTCCGAAGCGGGAGTGGTATTTTACTGTGTCTCCCACCGCGATTACTATGTCGTTGGGATCAGGGACGGTCATCACCGTCTCGTTGATGGTGATAATCAGCTCGAATACATGGTGTCTGGGCATGCTGTCCTACTTTCCTTTGGTCTGTTGTTGTAACAACTGCTGGAATCCGGGAGCGTGGTGCAACTCCTCGAAATTGGGTGAGCGCGAAACCTCGGCGAGCAGGGTGGGCTTCGCGTCGCGAAGTGCATTGACGGCTGCTTCCACGTCCCCCAGCGCGAGGTATGTTTCTGCTGCGTTGCGTTTGGTCTTGCCGTCATCAGGCGCGATTCGCACAGCCTGCGCAATTTCATAAGCGCCTCGTTTGCGGTCTCCGGTCTTCGCTGCGAGTAACGCGAGCATGCCGCGCGGAGCCGCCTGCTGCGGCTGGGCCAGCAGCAACTTCTCAGCCAGCTCCAGTCCTGTTTTCCACGATTCCATCGCTTCCCTGGAATGTCCCACCTTAGCGTGAGCGTTGCCGAGGGCCAGGTAGTCTTCCGTATCAGGGCGGGCCAGCTTCATCGCGCGTTCGAACAGGGGGATGGATTCGGCGTACCGGCGCTGCCAGTAATGCAGGCTCGCCATGTGGTAGTTCCCGATCGCCGTCTCTCGCAGCCGCAGCGACTCGCGGGCTTCCACTTCTGATTCCTGGAATCGACCCTGATCCATCAGCACCTGCGCCAAATTCGCGTGGCCTGCCCAGAGGCCTGGAGACACGGTAACCAGTCGCCGCGCGACGACTTCCGCTTCGGGATACTCGCTGCGATTCCAGTGGAAGGCAAACCAGTCGAGGTAATGGCGGAAGTAGCTGGGCTGGACCTCGGCCGCTTTCTGAAAAGTGGCGAGGGCGTCGGCCGGACGCTGCAGATATCGGTATGCCAGCGCGAGCCGGTTCCATGAGGTGGGATTACCCGGGGCAAGCTGCGTGGCGCGTTGAAACGCTTCGGCGGCCTGCCTGTAGAGGCTCTGGTCCAGCTTGAGCAGGCCGTCGATGAGTACTACCTCCGGAGCATCGGGATTCATGGTTCCCGCTTTGGCCGCGAGCTGCTCTGCTAACTGGAGCATGGCCGGATCCTTGCTGCCGCGATACATACGAAGCTGAGCCTCAGCGAGCGCGGCCAGAGGCAGAGGCGATTTCGGATCCGCTGCGGCTGCTCGCTGCAAAAAAGGGACGGCCAGTGGTGCGCTTGTGTTGTCGCGGTTCAGCAGTGCCATGCCCTGAACGTAATCCGCGTAAGCGGAAGATGCCACGGTCTCGGTGGTCAGCGCCGCCAGCTGCAGGCCGCCGGTGACGGTGCCGAGGATCGCTTTGGCCAGTCCGGCGGTGTCGCCGGGCAAGTACGTCCCGCGCAACTCCCGCAGAATGCGCCCCGAGCCCGATTCGGTCACCGATGCGTACGCCACCAGATCCGGACCACGCTGCATCACGGTGGTACTGAGCACGTGCGTTGCGCCGAGCACCTTGCCAGCCTCTTCTGTAGTCTTGACGTTGTACTGTCTGGCGTCGGACGGAGGAATCACAATCACGCCATTAGACTTCGAGAGCCGGCGCGTGATGTCGAAGCCCAGGCCGGCCAGGGCAGGAGACTGAACGGTGCCGTCTATGGAGACAGGCAGCACGGCCAGCCGTATCGCGGCAATTGGAGTCCGCGACCAGCGCCACAGTCCAAAACTCGCCAGCGCCACCGCAATCAGAGTGACCGCGATGGCCCAGCCAAGCCACTGAGGCCGCTGGCCAAGATCGGCCACCACATCGTCGGCGGTAGCATAGCGATCCTCCGCCTCGGATGCGGTGCAGCGCGACACAATGCCGTTCCAGGGCGCGGGGAGACTGGCGTTCATCGTGCGCTCCCGAATCACGGCCTCGGTGCGGGCCAGTGTGAGAGTCGACTGCGATGGCGTAGGTTCGGCGCTCTTGCCATGTTTCTGCAGCGCCGGGCCAATGATTTCCCGAATCATCACGCCAAACGCGAAGATGTCGCTGGCGGTGCTGGACCGTGCGCCGCGAAGCAGCTCCGGAGCCATGTAGTCGAGCGTGCCGCCCCGCTCGCTGGTTGCGAGCCCGCTGCTGCTGGTGGTTCCCTTGGCGAGCCCGAAGTCAGTCACTACCGACCGTACAGATCCGTCCGGCTGACGCGCCAGAAGCACGTTTCCGGGCTTCAGGTCGCCGTGCACGATTCCCTGGCGGTGAGCCTGCGCCATACCCGCGGCGATTTGGCGGATGATCGAAATGGCTTCGTTTTGCGAAACTGGCTCAAGCCGCCGGAGCCGTTGTGCCAGCGTCTCGCCATCGATAAACTCCATTGTGAGGAAGTCGACGGGGCCGTGCCCGGTCTCCGCGGTGTGGAGTTCGTGCACTTTGCAGATGTTGTAGTGGCTGACCTCGCTGGCGGTCCGAGCCTCCGGGGGCAGACGGTTGCTAAAGCCAACTCGCGCGAACTTGATGGCGATCCGCCGGTCGAGCTTCTCGTCGAGCGCTTCATACACCACGCCCATTCCGCCGTGGCCGATGCGCCGAATGATACGAAAGCGGCCCGCCACCAGCTCTCCGGGTTCAAAGGGGGCGTCGTCGGAGCCCGAACTACGCCTCGGTCTCAGCACCGGTTCGGCCAGGAAGCCCGCCATGGCTTCTTCTGAAGCAACAAGGCTGAGCACTTCTTTAAACAGCGCCACGTTGCCGCCGCAGGCCGAGCGCAGGAACGTCTCCCGGTCGGACGGCTGCCTCTGCAGCGCGGATTCGACCAGCGTCATTACCAGTTCGTCGTGCTCAGCTTCGCGGGGCATTATCGGCTGCCAAGACGTTCGAACAGCCACTTACGCGCATCGGAATAACGCCGCTGCGCCGTGCGAACAGGAAGCCCGAGGGCTTCGGCCGCTTCCTCTTCGGTGAGACCGAGGAAGAATCGAAGCTCGACGATGTGGCACATTTCCGGGTGCACGGCTTCCAGTTCGTCAAGCACGGAGTCGACCGCGATCGCCTGTTCCAGCTGGACATCGCGCCCCCGAAGCATGTCTTCGATGCCTTCCATATCGACGAACTCCGCGCGGCGGCGTCCACGGGCGTGGTCGATCAAAAGGCGTCGCATGACGCGGGCTGTGATGGCGTAGAAGTGTTTGCGGCCCTGCCAGTCGCGCTCGCGTGCACCTACCAGGCGCATGTAGGCCTCGTTGAGCAATGCGGTTGCCTGCAGGGAGTGGTCCGGCGACTCGCGGCGGAGGAAGGACTGTGCCAGGCGGCGCAGGTCGGGCAGCACCAGCTCGAACAGGCGCGACTCGACATTGCGGTCGCCTGCGCTCCAGGCCCGCAGCAATTCTGTGACTTCGCCAGCCGTTGCGTCCACAGTTCCTCGCTCCCGTCGGGATTCCGTCCAGTTTAACGCAAACGGCAGTCGTGGCAGACAAAGAACAGCGTTCATTTTCGGGCCTCTCACAGCGACATGCGAGGCGCCGGAACAAAGTCCGCCAATCTCCTGCTATTTTTTTGCAGCGGCTTTGACGGTAACTGGGGCACCGTCGCGAATCTCGTCCGTAGCGGCCTTCACCACGCGGTCTCCGGGCGCGACATCGCCTGCTACTTCCAGCAGGTCACCAGCAGGTTTGCCTCGCCGAACTGTGACCCATTCGGCTTTGCCGGCGCGAACCCGGATGACGAACGTACGAGCGGTGTTGGTGACGACTGCCGTTGGAGGGACCAGCGTGCTGGCCGTGGTCATGCGGACCGGCCAGGTGACTTCCGGGAACATGCCTGGGCTCAGCTTGCCGGCGCCGTTCATTACGTCGAGTTCGACGGGCATGGTCCGCGTCTTCGGGTCGAGCACACGGCCAATCCGCGCGACCGTACCCTGGAAAGTCTGCCCGGGATACGCAGGAACCGAAAACGGCACGCGAGCGTTACGGACCATTCCTCCGACCTCGGATTCCGGGACGGCAACCACCAGCCGCAGCCGGGAAACCTGTTCGAGGCGCAGCAGGGGAGTCGGCGAGGACGGCCCGGCGAGCGCGCCCGGATGCGCGAAGCGTTCCGTGATAATTCCATCAAACGGCGCGGTTACCTGAAGATAGCCTTGTAGCTCTTTCTGCGCTTCGGCTGCGGCTTTGGCGGCCTGTACTCGCATCTGGAGACCCTGCTTCGCCGCCTTTACGGCGTCCACGCTCTTCTCCGCCTGGATCAGCTCATTCCCGGCGATGGCGCCTGGCGTCGCCGAGGCCGCCTTGAGCCGTTCGAAAGTGCTCATGGCCGCTGCAATCTTCGCGTCCTGCTCAATGAGGTCGGCTTCGGCACTCCTGACGCGGGCTTCGGCCTCCAGGATCTGCGCCTTCATCTCAGGCGCGCTGAGCGTGACCAGAAGATCGCCCACTCTCACGGAACTGCCGCGGTCGACCCTGACGTTTTCGACAAAGCCTGCCACCCTGGCATGAAGGTCGACCGTGAGGTACGGAAGGAACTCGCCAGGCAACTTAAGGTTGCGGCTCACTTTGTCCGACGTGACTTCCACAGTCTCAACCTTTGTCTGGGCGAATGCGAAGGACGCGGCACAACAAAACGAGATGAAGAGGGGATTAACGCGCATCGGCTTCGGCCTCATAGAATCTGCTGGTGGGATCGGTCGGGTCCATAGACGCCGACCGGGTACTCGCTCCCCGCTGCGCAATGGCGTAGGCGGCGGGCACAACCGTAAGCGTGGCAAGCGTGGCGGCGATAAGACCGCCAATTACGGCTCGCCCGAGCGGTGCCGTTTGACCCGCGCCTTCCAGCGCGATCGGGATCATGCCTGCGATCATGGCGCACGCGGTCATCAGGATGGCTCGCACGCGTCCGCGCGCTCCTTCCGATGCGGCCTCGCGAGCGTCGAGCCCGCCGCGCCGCGCCGACTCGGCGAACGAGACCAGCAGGATGGAGTTGGCCACCGCAATGCCAACCGCCATGATCGAGCCCATGAACGACTGAATGTTCAGCGTGGTGCCTGTGAACATGAGCATCAGGATGCTGCCGGCAAGCACAGCGGGCGTGATCGCCAGGACAACCAATGCAAGCCGGAAGGACTGGAAATTCGCGGCCAGCAGCAGGAAGATCACAGCCACCGCGAGGAGCAGTCCGATGCCCAGGCCTTTCAAAGTTTGTTCGAGCGGCGGGATGGCGCCGCGTACAGCGACGGTCAAGCCTCGTGGAACCTCGCCCGCGGCCGAGATTGCTTTGCGAATCTCCGCAGCGGCGGCGCCCATCGGTATGTCATGCACGTTGGCAGTCAGGCTGATCACGCGCTGCATGTTGTAGCGTTCGACAAGGCCCATCGCCGTCCCGTACTTGATTTGCGCGACGTCGCCGAGAAGCGGGCGGGAGGCGCCGTTCTCCATGATGGGCAGGTTCTGTACATCGGCTATGGACCCGATGTCTTTCTGTGGAATCTCCATCTGGATCTGGAAGGCGTTGCCCGACTTCGGATCACGCCAGTAGTTCGGTGCTGTAAACCGTGTCGATGACGTGGCCGTCACCAGCGAGCGGGCCACCTCGGCTACTGTAAGTCCGAACTGTCCGGCCCGGTCGCGGCTAATCTCGATGTCCATGGTCGGGTAATCGGCCGACTGTGCGTAATCGAGATCGCGGATGAACGCGATGCTCTGCATGTTGCGGCGGATCTTCTCTGCGAAGGTGCGGCTGGCAGCGATGTCGGCTCCCTGCACCGCTACTTCCACCGGCGTGGCCGAGCCGAAGCTGAGCACCTTGCTCACCAGGTCGCCTGCTTCGAAGCTGAAGCGTACGGTCGGCAGATCGTGGCGGAAACGCTCGCGCAGTTTCTCTCGCAGAGGCTCACCGCGGAGTTTTGCAGAGGGCTTGATCGCGACCTGCATCAGGGCTTCGTTGGGGCCACCCGTCCAGAGATGAATCAGGTTCACAGGGAAGCTGGATGGCTGCGTGCCAATGAAGGCGGTGCTGATGTCGATGTTCTCGCGTCCGACTTCGGCCTCAACAGCGCGGAGGGTGCGGAGCGCGATCAGCTCCGTCTCTTCGACTCGTGTGCCAGTGGGCGCTTTGATGCGCAACGCGAACTGGCCAAAGTCGGCCGTGGGGAAGAGCTCGGTGCCCAGCTTCGGGTAAAGGAACCACACCAGCGCAAGCGTGGCGACGGTGTAGACCAGAACCAGCGGCCAGCGCATTGAGAGGGACGTGTCAACCCACGAGGCGTACCAGCCTCGGCGACGCTCTCCTTCAGGCTTGCCGGGCCGGAGCAGCGCGACAGCCATGATCGGGACCAGCGTAGTAGACAGCAGGTACGACGAAATCATGGCGAAGCCGACGGCCAGCGACAGCGGCACAAACAACTGCCTTCCGACTCCTGTCATGAAGAACGATGGGACAAATACCGCAAGGATGCAGAGCATCGCAAGCAGTCGAGGCAGAGCGGTTTTGTGCGTGGCGTCGAGCACGGCACGCGCCCTCGACATGCCGCTCGAAAGATGAGTGTGGATGTTCTCCACCTCCACCGTCGCTTCGTCGACCAGCACGCCCACAGCGAGCGCGAGTCCCCCGAGCGTCATGATGTTGATGGTCTGTCCGGCTGCCCACAGCCATACGAGCGCAGCGAGGATCGCGGCGGGAATCGTCGTGATAACGATTAGCGCGCTGCGCCAGTCGCGCAGGAACAACAGGACCGTGAGCGCTGTGAGGAGCGCACCAAGGGCGGCTTCGTTGGTGAGCGCCTGAATGGCTCGAGAAACGTAGCCGGACTGCTCAAATTCGAGGCTGACCTTGATGTCCTCCGGCACCATTTTCTGGAAGCCTGGCAGTGCCTTGCGGACTTCGTTAATTACGGAGACCGTAGAGGAATCGGCGCGCTTGGTCGCGACCAGATACACGGCGCGTTTGCCGTTGATGTGCGCGTAAGAGGTAAGGATGTCGGTGCCGATATTGATGGTCCCGATGTCGCGCAGGAACACGGTAGTTCCGGAGCCGAGGCGAAGCGGCGTGTCGAGGAGTTCGCTAACCTTCTCTCCGACGGCGGCGTTGGTGCTGGCCATGCGAATGAGAGTGCCTTCGCGAACGTTGCCCGATGGCAGAATCGCATTGGCTCCGTTGAGCGCCGCAATCGCCTCTTCTGGAGACACGCGGTACTGCCGCATGCGGGCGGCGTCGAGGCTCACCACCACGGTCTTCTGGCTGCCGCCGAAGGGCGGAGGAGCGGACACGCCGGGCAGGTTCGCGAACAGTGGTCGAATGCGATTCAGTGCGAGATCGGAGATCTCACCCAGTCCACGCGAATCGCTGGAGAACACCAACATGCCGACAGGCAGCCCGCCGGGATCGACACGGGCGATGAAGGGCGGGACGGCTCCTGTCGGCATGAACGCTCGTGACCGATTGACGGCAGCCACAGTCTCTGAAAGCGCCTGGTTCATGTCGGTGCCAGGGTGGAAGACCAGCTTCATCAGCGCGGCGCCCTGGATGTTCTTCGACTCTACGTGCTCGATGCCTGAGACATAGAAGAAGTGATACTCGTAGTAATACGTGATGAAGCCTTCCATCTGCAGCGGGTCCATACCGCCGTACGGCTGGGCAACGTAGATGGTGGGCTGCCCAATCTCCGGAAAGATGTCGACCTTCATCGAGCGGACCGCGAGTGCGGAACTCAGCAGAATCGCAAGAACGGCTACGGCTATAGTGATCGGCCGCCGCAGTGCAAGGTAGACGAGCCACATACTTAGTGCACCTGATCCAGAAATGGTTTGAGGTCGCCCGCAGCGGCGGCTACCTGCAGCATGGCTCGCCAGACGTTGAGCCGGGCGAGGGATGCGTCGATCTCCGACTGAGTGAGCAGGCGCTGCGCGTCTGCCACCTCAATGAGTGTCCCGAGACCCGCCTTGTATCGCGCTCCTGCCTGGGCTTCGGCCTGGCGCGCCGCTTCCAGCTGACGTGGTGTCAGTTCTGCCACACGGCGTGCTGTGTCCAGCAGATCTTTCGCCTTCCGGACGTGCGCGTTGATGTCGGCGAGGAGCTGGTCATAGCGCGCGTTCTCAGCCAGTTTTTGATGCTCCGCTATCTCGCGTCGAGCGCGAATGGAATGGATATCCATCAGCGGGAAAGTGACGGTCAGTCCAAAAGCGTAGTTGAAGATGTTAGGCCCGAGTCCGTTGGCTCCGCCCGGCGTGGCGCCGATCGCTGACACACCGGTGCCTCGAGCGTACGAAGCGGCCTGCAGGTTGATCTTCGGAAAGTAGGCGCGTTCGATGACGCGCCGGCGCGCCTCGGCTTCGGCAATACCGGCCTCCTGCTCCATCGCATAAGGGCTCTTCGCAAGATCGACCGTTGGGACGGGCGAGTCGGTGGGCGGCTCCAGAAGGTTGGCGGGTGCGACTTGCACGTCCTTGCCTGTGAGCTGAAGGAGGGTGGCACGAGCGGTGGCGACTGTGGCTGTAGCCTGTACTACCTGAATTTCCGCGGAAGCAAGATCGGCGTCATTGCGCGATACGTCCGCTCCTGGGCGGAGCTCCGCCTTTGCCAGTGCGCGGATGATCTCGCCGATTTGACGGGAGCGCTTTACCTGGGCCTCCGCGGCTCGAACCGTCTGCTGCGCCGCGACCGTCGTGAGGTAGGCATCGGCCGCAAGTGCGGCCACTTCGAAGCGAGTCCTCTCAACTCCAGTCTGTGCACGGCGACGGAGGGCTTCGGCTACATTTAGATTCGCAGTGCGCTGGCCGAAGTCGTATGGCTCCCACGAGACCAGAAAGCCGACGGCCGTTCCCCAGACGCTGCCCATGTCGTTGACCGGGTTGGGAGGGCCGGAGATGTTCGGCAGAGTCGACTGTGGCAGCAGGAGCCCATACACGTTATTCTTCGTCGCACGGTTGAGCTGAGCCAGTCCGTCGACTTTTGGTAACCAGGCGGTCCGCGCCAGTGTCACGCCGGCAGCGGCTGCTTTCACCTGCTCATCGGAAACGCGAATGGACGGGTAATTCGCCAGTGCCGCGTCGATAGTCTCACGCAGGGACTGGGCGTGAAGACCAGCAGCGGCGCACAGAGCCACCCACAGAAATCTCCTCAATGATCGTCCCCTTCCTCAAACAGTTCGCCGAACAGCTCGCGTACTTTGTCCTTCGCGGTCCGCAACGCTTTGCGTCCGGTGGGCGTAGCTCGATAGATACGGCGGCGATGCCCGTCAGCCCATTCTTCGCGGGATCGAAGAAAGCCTTTCTTCTCCAGGCCGTGGAGGATCGGGTACATGGTCCCAGGGCTGAGCCTGTAGCCATGCCGGCTCAGTTCTTCGATCATTCCGAGGCCAAACACAGGTTCCTTCTCCGCATGATGAAGGACGTGAAGGCGGATCAACCCTGAATACAGGTCTTTGTCCAGCGGATCCTGCCGTTGTCGAACTCCGTTTACGGATTTCGATATCGCCATTCGATAATCAACGATGTTATGGAGATTTGGAAGGGAAGTCAATATCGGGAACAGGGGGGGTGTGCGGGCACTCTGCAATGCCCGAGAGCTATACTGCCGGGCAGATTTATCTGATGGTGGGGTACTTGATGCCCAGTTGCTCCAGGTAAGTGTCGTACTTCGACGGATCGTAGTACATGCTCTTCATCCTGGGGCGGTACTCTTCCATGATCCTCTTGTTCAGCCAGGCTGCCGGCTTGTCATCCGGCCGAATGAGCGGCTGGTACTTCGTGTCTTTCGTCTGACATCTCGAAAATAAGTCCAGGCCTGCTGGATGATTTCCGGGTGCGGCAGCAGGTCAACCATGGTCATCGCCTGAACCTTGGCACCGGCAACCACTCCCTTATGGGCAATCGGCGTGGCCATTGCGATTCCGTTTGCTCTGTTGTGGCCTGGGGTGCCTGAGATGTTTGCCGAATACCGCAGCACCACCGTTGGAACGTTCCATGAGATGTCACCGATGTCGTCGGAGCCTCCACCCAGCGGGCCGATCAATTGTGCCGCGGGATCGGTGTCGGTTTCAGCTTTGGGCGCGCGAATCTCATCCAGTTTGACCGACAGTCCAGGCTCCGGCTGCTTCAGTTCCTTCTGGAGCGCCTTAGCCAGCTTTTGATCGTCATCCGACCCCTGAGGGAGACCCACCGTCTTGACGTTTGCGTACATTGCCTCTGCAACCGGCTTATTAAAGTACCCGGGCCAGGCGGAGCCGAGGACACGCGAGCTTACTGTGGTGTCGGTCATCATGCTGGCAGCCTGCGCCATCTTGTCGCCGAGTTTCCACAGGTCCGTGATGTGCGGATAGTCTGCCTCGCGAAGGTAATACCAGACCGTCGCGTTCTGCGGAGTTTGCCACATGGGCGAAGAGCACGACGTCGACATCTTTGAACATTCCGGCGCGCACGTAGAAGGCCTTCGTCGCGACCTGTTCCTCAGCAACGCCGGGCCACAGGCGAAATGGTGCCCTGGAGGTGTTCCCGCTCCGCAAATGCGAGACTTCTATGCATATTCAATATCAGCTTCTCCTCGGAATGGGTTTTGTCCGGGAAGGGGAGAACTCAACGTTGAGAGAGCCGGGCGTAGGCCACGGAAGTGTCTAGGCGGAACACGAATTATTCCATACTCTGGTCCGGTGTTCCGGTCTGCCAAAAAAATCAGCCCGCCGGCGAGGGGGTGCCGGGCGGGCAGTACGGAACAAGATCGAAGGAATGGTTGAAAACAACTTAGTTCGTCACACGGCGCGGCGTCGGAGGAACCAGTTCCCTCGACATCGCGGTTACGCGGCGAAAGTCACCGTAGCGTTCCACCTGCCGGTAAACCGCGTCACCCGTAACGGTGTTTGAGGACGGGGCGGTTGATATGGATGCTGCTGCCGCTGCAACCTGCGAGGCCCGTGGAACAGCAAGTTCTGTGGGCGAAAGGCTGACATCTTCCATCACCGGTTCGCGGTAAAGAATCGGCGTCACACGCTGGGCCAGCTTCACTTTTCTGGGCCGGGCCGTGTCGACCACTTCTGTAAACGGCGATGGCCTGGTTGCATAAACGGAGAAACTGGAGTGGTCCGCACCGTAGACGCTGATCCGCAGTTCAGGAGACAGTGCAATTGCACCCAGAACCGCGAGATTCACTATAAACAGTGAGGCCCCTGCCCAGAATAACTTCGGTACGGAAGCGGGCGAGTTAAACGTGTCCACGCCAGACTCCAGATTGTTCGCGACCTCGGCAGGCGAGTCCAAACGCTGCCTGTAAGTGTCTGAAGTTGAAGTAGTTGTAGTCATGTCTCGCTTCCTCTTGCACAGAGTAAGAGCACGATGTACGCCAAAGCACAATCAATGTGTTTTCAGTAGCTTACGGAAAAGGCGTAATTCTGGATACAGGTAAGAATTGCGTCCCGGGAGGCAAGGAGGGAAGGCTCCCGGGTGTCAGACTAAAAGAATCAGCTAGTTACGGGTGGTCTGCACTTTTGGCGTGGCAAGGTAGCCAATGATGACGTCCTTACGGACTTCGTTGATTACGAGTTCGTAGGGCTGGCGGGCTTTCGCCACATAAAACTGAATCGGCTCATTGATATTGCGGTCTTTCTTTTCGACCTTTTTGTCATCGGCCAGCAACTCGATGGTGAACTTATTTCGCTTCTGGTCGACTTTCTTCAGTGTGACTGAGATATCGCCGATGCGCTTCGGATCTTTGCTCTTTGCGAGGTTAAATTCGAAGTAATTGCGCTCGCCCAGTCGCTTCAGAGCGTCGAGCTCCTTGCCGTTTGTGGCGACAAGTGACGATGTGCCGTCAAGATCACCGCGAACCCGCTTAATGTCAGCGATGGTCTTGTCGATCTCACCTTTTGCTGTCGCGACGTCTGTCTTCACCTGATCTACGTTGGAGCTGACTTCACCGATTTTGGTGCTCGCCTTGTTCTCAGCATTGACGACCGCAGCCGACAACTCGGTCTTGACCGCTTCGGTCTGACGTGTCTGCTCTACAGCGACTTTCCGGGTCAGTTCGTCGGCATGCCTGAGGGCTTCTACTTTAGCCTGGCCCACCGCCATTTGCGCCTGACGGCGTGCGGTCTCGAGCTCGTCTTTGAGGCTCGTGAGGCTGCGGCGTGCGGTTTGTGTGGAGACGGCGGAGCTTTCCTTCAGGCTCGCAACTTCGCTGGACATATTCTTGCGAAAGTCCGCGACGTCGCCCTTGAGATGGTCGATCTGCGTATAGAGGTAAATGTTCGCGCCAAGCAGAGCGACGACCGCACCAATAAGAATTGGTACTTTAATGTCAGAACCACCGGCGGGTGCGGGTGTGTACTCGTTCATTTGATTCTCCTGTAAAAACGCAGGCTAATCTCCTAGGGTAGCATCTGCGGCACGCTCCAACTAACGCGTTCGCTGCTTTGGACGCACGAGATTTGCCGGTGGGGTACAGAGTCAGCCGAGGGCGGGAGGAGGCACCGGGATACGGGGCCGCGCGAATTCCAGATATTCCTGCCTGGGAACGCCCGGTTCGAAGCAGCGGCGGCAGCGCGCTTCGTACATGCCCGCGGCACCCACGACGATGAGATCGTCCGATTCCACGAGGCGCTGCGTGTGCTTGGCGGGGTTTCCGCAACGCATGCAGATCGCCAGCGTTTTGGTTATGGATTCCGCGTATGCCAGCAGATCCGGAATGGGCGCAAAAGGCCGGCCCATGTAGTCGGTGTCGAGCCCCGAGATGATCACCTGTTTGCCACTGTCGGCCAGCTGGTTGGCTACATCGGTAACGCCGATGCCGAAGAAATTTGCTTCATCAATGCCCACCACCTGAGTACGCCAGTCGAGTTGCTGAAGGATCTCTGCCGGTCCGGAAATGGTCTCTGACTTCATCCGTGTGTCGTTGTGCGAGACGATTTCGTTTGGTGAGTACCGTGTGTCGATGACCGGCTTGAACACCTGAACTCGACGCCGCGCAATCATCGCCCGCCGGAGTCTGCGCATCAACTCTTCGCTCTTACCTGAAAACATTGGCCCGCAGATCACTTCGATCCAGCCTATGTTGCCCGAAAGAAAATCCATGTGAGAACTTCAAGATTACCATTCATGACGTATCGCAGCGGTCGAATTATCGAGCCCGAGCTTCTGGACCACGAGTCGCCGGAGCGCGCCGCTCCCAGTTTGCGAGACCTGGTTCGAATTAACCGACTGCTTGGCGGGCATCGCGTACTGCGTGAGGCTTTGGCGCACTGTGTAAGAGACGGCGACAGCTTCACCATGCTGGACGTAGGTTCGGCGTCGGGAGATGCCGGCGAGATTGTGCAGCGGCGGTACCCGGCAGCTCGCGTGACCAGCCTCGATTACCGTGCGCATCATCTGGGGGCGGCGGCGTCTGGCGACCGCGTGCTTGCCGATGCGTTCCGCCTCCCGTTCGCGCCGCGAAGCTTCGACATCGTGTACTGCGGGTTGTTCCTGCATCATTTTTCGAACGAGGACGTGGCTGGGTTGTTGCGAGCGTTCGGCGTGACGGCTCGCCGGTTCGTGATCGCCAACGATTTGGAGCGGCATCCTCTGGCCTACTACTTTCTTCCGGCCACAAGGTGGCTGATGCGGTGGGACGCTGTCACCTGCCACGATGGGCCGGTGTCGGTGCAGGCCGGGTTCTCACGCAGCGAACTGGACGGGCTGGCCCGGTCCGCGGGTCTTCGCAATTGCAAAGTGCGGGCGTATCGACCAGCGTTTCGGCTGTGCCTGATCGCGGAGCCGCCGGCGCTCAGCGGCCTTACCAGGTGACTTCGAACAACAGCGAAAGCAGGTCGGCCGCGGTGCCCCCGGCCACACCGAGCTTTCGTTGTGCCCTGAGGAGCTCAGGCTTGTTCAGCGCCAGTCCCGCGAGTCCGGCAAAGTGTTCTTTGTCGGCTTCGAATTTTGTGATTTGCGGATTTGTCCAGGTCGTCGGACTGGTAAGGAAAGGCGCAAGATACCTCGCGACGACATGCAGTCCGACGCCGTCGCGATTCGCGTAATTCGCGATATCCTTCCCCTGCACCTGCGCCATCCTTGCTGTCATCGACAAAGCCAGAGCGTTGAACATGGAATACGACAGTGACTTAGTACGAGCTTCCTCGCGCGGCGCGCTGCCGTCTGGTTGGAACTGTTTGAGCAGCGTCGAGCGGTAATGCTCAAACATGCGGTCCCGTGCACCGTGGTCTCCGATGTAGATCGCCATGGCAGAGCCCTGGGCAGTCCACCACGATGCGTGGTTGTTGCCGCTGCCGCCCTCGCCGCGGCCGATTTCGCTGGTGGTCATCCAGTGGAGGAAGTCGCGCATCCAGGCTTTGAGGCCTGCGCTCACCTTCGGATCCCAGCCGCTGGAACGCTCAGCGAGTCGAACGCCTTCCAGCAGCCAGATAAACGAGCGCGTCGCAATGAGCCCCTCCGGACGGCCCGTGGTTCGGCCGTGCACTGCCTGGCCGAACTGCAGGCTGGGGTTCATCCGTGTGTCTTCAGACAGAAACCACACCGACACGATTTCGGCAGCGCGCCGGGCGTATTCGGGCTTGTCAATCAGCCAGGATGCGGCGCCGAGAGCGAGCACCGCGTCGCACATGTTCTTCAGGTCGCGGTCATTCGCCGTGAAGCGATCCGGGTTCGTTTCGCCATCGCGGCGGATGTAAGGGCCGCGCGGGTTCTTAGGATCGGGCCACCAGTAAGGACCCTCGCTGTAGAAATCGTGCAGACCCGCTGGCGTGTCCTCAGGACGGTGGGAGGTAACGCTCCACGGCTGCTGCTGTCGTGCCTTGTCGGCGGCGACCCGGATGGCTTCAATGCGAGCGTGTGAGGTGCCGTTCAGGGCCTTGATCGCTGTCAGGTCGGCCTCGGTTAGCAGCAACGTGCCACGCGGAGGCGGCGCTGCGGCAGCCAACGCAAGCGTTGCGGCGGCCAACAGAACAGGTCTGAGCATTTACTGGTCAGTCTACGCTGAAGTACGCTCAAACGTCAGATTCAGGTATCCGCGCGGGCGGTACTCAAAGCGCGTGGGGAGGTCGGCGCCTTCGTGAAACCACAGGCGGAAAGGCGTCTTGTCCCCGGTCGCGACGTTCTGCACGTTGCCGTTCAGGCGCATGGCGCCCCCTGGCTTGTTGTCGCGCGACTTCACCACGTCCAGCCGGAAGCTCTGTCCGTTGTACAGGAAGGCACTCTTGATTTTGGTATCGCTGGAGCGCATCGCTTCACGAACTGCAAACAGGAAGGTACGAGGGGACTCCACGGAGGAGCTTGCCTCTGAGCGTGCAGGCTTCAGCGTTTTCTTCGCCAGAAAATCGCGAACCTTACCCACCACTTCGGTGCAGCGGCTGTAGTTCCAGGTGCTGGGGAGTTCAAGTTGATAAAGGTCGTACTGCGAACGGGCCTTGCTGGCCGAACCCTCCACGGCCATGTACGACACAGCTCCACCCTCGGTGGGGCCGAGCGCGGCTTTCGCCTGCTCCAGGTTCTTCTCAGGCGAAGAGGTGATGAAGCCGAAGTAGGTGGACTGCAGTCCGCCGTCCTTCTGAGTGACCAGTTCCTGGATAAAGCCAAGGCGGTTCAGACCGCGAGTCCGCTCAGGCAGCGACCCTGCCTGGAACGTCAGCGCTATGCTGCCTGCGGTTTCCCTGACCTCAATGGAGGCTGAGCCGACGTTGGACCGTGCGAATACCGGAACACCAAGAAAAGAGACCTGGCAGTCGGCGCGATACTGGGCGGTAGCCGGTGACTGCGAGCCGAACAGCGCAATCGCGGGTGCGGTCGGAATCAGTCTGAGAATAGTACGCCTGGTCATCTAAGAGTTTGACCCCCGTTTGGAGTGGTTTGTTTCAGCCTATTGTCTCAGTCTATTGTTGCAGCCGGGTTTTCCTGGGATAACATTTCGGCGTAAAATTGTTTTAGAGACGGCCCGCCTGTCTCCTGCTATACTGCTGTGGTCGAGGATCTAGCGGATGGAAATGCGTCTGGGCGACATCATTGATGACCACTGCATTAAGTGCCGCCGCCTGACGAACCACTCGGTGGTTTCACTGGTGGAAAGTCAGGTGGCCAAGGTGCGTTGCCGCTCGTGTTATCACGAGCACACTTATCTGCACGAGCAGGCGCCACCGACTCGAAAAGAACTTAAGAAAGCGGAACTGGCGGCCAAAGCAGAGGCTGAAGCCGCTGCGGGCGGGGCCGTGGAACTGGACGAACCCGTCGACGAGGCCGCCGATGACGTCGAACCGGGCGAGGTCTCGGATCCCGCAGCTGAGGACGTCGCGGAGACGGTTCCCTCGACGAAGTCCGAGACGAAGACTCGTTCTACCAAAACCTAAACTTCTTTCATGCCGATCCACCCTGATGCTGGATTACCGCCCAAACCTTCTCAACTGACAGACATCGCGAAGCTGGTTACCGCCTACTATGCTGGGCGCCCTGACCCAACGGTGCGGGCGCACCGGGTTGCTTTCGGCACCTCGGGCCACCGTGGTTCGTCGTTCACGGACTCGTTCAACGAAGCCCATATCCTGGCGATCACGCAGGCCATCTGCAACTACCGCCGTGAGGCGGGGATCGACGGACCGATATTTCTTGCCAGGGACACGCACGCTCTCTCAGAGCCGGCATTTGCCAGCTCGCTGGAAGTGCTCGCCGGTAATGGGGTGGAGGTTATGGTCGACGCAGACCTCGGCTTCACACCTACTCCGACCCTGTCTCACGCCATTTTGCGGTTCAACAAAGGGCGCACTGCGGGACTGGCCGATGGCATCGTAATTACGCCATCGCATAATCCTCCGGAAGATGGTGGCTTCAAGTACAACCCTCCCTCGGGCGGACCAGCCGACACCGGGATCACGCGGCTGATCGAGAATCTGGCAAATGATCTGTTAGGCGAAGACCTCGACCGCGTGAAGCGGATCAGTCTGAAGAAGGCTCTCGCCGCAGATACCACGCACCGGCACAATTATATTGGCGACTATACCGGCGAACTCGGTGATGTTATCGATTTCGATATCATTCGTAGCGCGGGATTGCGGCTTGCCGTCGATCCTCTGGGCGGTGCCGGGGTCGCCTACTGGCCGCGCATCGAAGAACGCTACGGTATCGGACTGCAGGTGCTGCGCGAGGAGGTGGATGCGACGTTCCGATTCATGTCGCTCGACTGGGATGGGCGGATTCGCATGGACTGCTCATCGCCTTACGCGATGGCGGGTCTGATTGCGTTGCGCGACCGATTCGATGTGGCCTTTGCCTGCGATACGGACCATGACCGCCATGGCATCGTCACGAAGTCGGCGGGGCTGATGAACCCGAATCATTACCTGGCGGTTGCGATCTCTTACCTGTTTCGTAACCGGCAGGGCTGGCGCGTGGATGCCGGTATCGGGAAGACGCTGGTAAGCAGCAGCATCATCGACCGGGTGGCCGCGAGTCTGGGCCGCAGGCTGGACGAAGTGCCGGTGGGGTTCAAGTGGTTCGTGGACGGGCTGGCAGACGGCACGCTGGGTTTCGGCGGCGAAGAAAGCGCGGGTGCCTCGTTTCTTCGCAAAGACGGCACGGTGTGGAGCACAGACAAGGACGGGCTCATCCTGGGACTGCTCAGCGCGGAAATCGCCGCCCGTTCGGGTAAGGATCCGGCGGAGTCGTACAAAGATCTCACTGCCGAGTTCGGCGACCCCGTATATGCGCGTATCGATGCTCCCGCCAATCCGGACCAGAAGGCCGTACTCAGCGCTCTAAGTCCGGATCAGCTCACGGCAAAAGAACTTGCGGGCGACCCGATTGAGGCAAAGCTTACGGCGGCTCCGTCGAACGGGGCGTCGATTGGTGGTCTCAAGGTGACTACGAAGCGAGGCTGGTTCGCTGCCCGTCCGTCGGGTACTGAGAATGTGTACAAGATCTATGCGGAAAGCTTCGCGGGCCCCGCTCACCTGAAGCAGATTCAGGACGAGGCCCGCGAGTTGGTTGCCGGCGTATTTGCTGCCGCCGGCGTCTGACCGCTACTGCCCGAGACCGAAGGCGTACACCGTATTGTCGAAAGCCGTGACGTATACACGGCCCTCGGAAATCGCGAGTCCGCTGAAATGAGTGAAGCTCCCGATCGTATTCCCACTGTTGAACAACTCCTTGCCCGTTTCGGCGTCGAACGCATAGAGTACCGCGTTCTTGCTGGTGTCGGCGCGGTGCTTCGACGGATACAACGCCCCGGCTTCACTAACCTGCCGCGTATTTTCGCCACTCGACAAAGCGAATACAATGCCATTGGCAACGATCGGGGCCTCCGGTACGTTGAGGTCTCGCGAACGCCATGCTGGAACCAGCACAGGTTTGCCGTCCTTTTCCTCAACCTTGAACGCCATGATGCTGCCACTGGGCGTCTCGCCGTAGGTCTGGGCGAACTTCGGTGAGGCCGAACCTTGCGGTCCCCATGCGGGTGCGAAGAGCCAGGTGTTCTTCTTCGCGTCCTCCATGGATGCCATGGCGCCCCAGAAGCCACGGCTGGCAAAGTCGACTTCCTCGTTGGTGTACAGCGGGCTGCGGAACAGCGGTGTCGAATGGTCGTCTCCGCCGAGCTTCTTCGCATCCAGCAGATAGATGACGCCTTCCTTGCCGCCGCCGGCGACAAGTTCCCGGCCCTTCCACGGGAAGACGATCGGGCTCATGCAGCCCATGTCGAGATCCTTCTTAGTGATCCAGGCGCGATTGGCCGGTGTGTAATAGTCGACCATTTTCAGGTCTTTTACAGAAAGCCCGAGGAACGTGTCGGAGTACTTGCCTGCCGAGGCATCGTAGGAACCGTCGCCGGTCTCGGCAAGCACCTTGCCGTCGGACGTGATGGCTACCCCGGCGCGTCCCCAAATTCCGGCGCCGCCCAGAGGGTTCGCCACAAAGCTGCTGACTTTGCGGGCCGGATCGTTCAGGTCCATTGCATAGACCGCCGACCGCACGCCGCTGCAGCCTTGCGAGGTCGCCGTGTACAGGACGTTGTCGACCATGTTCAGGCTCCAGGTCTTGCCATAGGGCGGCGTGAAACGCGTGGGTGGCGCGACATCTTCGCCATTCAGGAAATTCAGGGAGTGCAGCCGGCCGTCGCTGGCGAGGATGAAAGCGGTCTTGCGGCGCTTGTCGATGAAAGGAGTCGCATTCAGTGCGTTAGGGCAAAGCCAGTTCGGGTTTGTGTTTTTCGGAGTGCCCTCGACGGCAAGTTGTTTCTGCCAGCGAATTTTGCCCGTCTCGGCGTCGAGCGCGACCACCTTGTCACCGCTGCCCGCGACAATGGCGATGTCCTTAAAACCACCCGGTGCTGGAACATTGATCGTAATCACCGGAACTGAGAGCGACGTTAGTTCCTTAGACTGATTCTCAATTTTCGTTTTCCATTCCAGCTTCAGGCCCTTTACGTTCTCCCTGGTAAGAACGGTTTCGCCTTTGGCCCAGCCGGTCCGTTGCGGATCGCCGCCAAACATGGTCCACTCGGCGGCGAAACAGGAGGTCAACAGCGAAGCGCAGACGAGGCTTCGAAGTACGGCGACAGATTTCATATGAGTCAAATGGTATGTTACTCAGCCGAGGATGACAAGGTCTCGCTGGATCTCGCCGGTTACGCGGGCCGTGTCCTCGCCGATGTACATGTTCACTTCGGAGCGAATTCCGAACTCCGGGAGGTACACGCCCGGCTCGATCGAGAAGCAGGTGCGGGGAATCACGCGGCGCTCATCGTGCGTCTCGAAGTTGTCCATGTTGGCACCCGCTCCATGGACGCTGGTGCCGATGGAATGGCCGGTGCGGTGAATGAAGTATTCGGCAAATCCCTGGGTTGCGATGAAGCCTCTTACAGCATCGTCGACTTCAAATCCCTGCAGACCAGAGCCGGCGCGCGCTGTCACAGTTTCAATGCCACGGTCCCGTCCTCCGGTCACTACGCGAAACACGTTCTGTATGGCGTCTGTCGGACTGGATCCACAGTAGCCGGTCCACGTAATGTCGTAGTACACCGAGTCGGTCTGGTCGAGCTTCGCCCACATGTCGATCAGGACGAGGTCGCCCGGACGGATCGGTGCATGTTGATCCGCCGAGGGCTCATAATGCGGGTTCGAAGCGTTCGCGTTCACTGCGACGATTGGACCGTGATCGGTGATGAGGCTGGCAGCTCTGAATTGCTGATGGAGGAACTGGTGCACGTCCCATTCGGTTGTCGGAGTGATGGTGGCGAGACGCTCACGAATATAGTCGAAGGCCGCGGCGCGTGCGCGGTCCATGCGACGCCCCGCTTCCGTGTGCGACTGTAGTTGCCAGTCAGACCAGCGCGCTTCGAACAACTGCACCAGATTTGCCGACGTGCGGATGTCGAGGCCAAGGCTCCGAACGAACTCCACCGTCCCGCTGTCGACCATGCCGACATAGGGCACAGCGTTGTTGGGCGAGTGCTGCATCGCGATCACCGTTGCCCCAGTCAGCAGTGAGGTCAGCTCACTGGTGAGTTCTGCCCATCGGGAATAGAGGCGCCGCCGTCCAGGCAGCGCGTCGAGCGAGTGCGATTCAATGCGATGCGTTAGTGCGCGGGGCTCGCCGGTTGCGGGGATGAAGTAGAACCAGCGGCGGGTGGGACTGTAGGTTTCTGAAAGGCCAAGTATGCGGTAGGCGAGCGGGTCGCGATGGTGGTGGTCGTAAAACAGCCAGCCGTCGAGGCCTTCCGCCTGCAAAGCCTGTTGAATGGATTCGAGTTGCATGGTTTATCGAACGCCCCCCATGAGTCGCACCATGGGTCGTGTAAAGGATGCGAGCACCAGACCGGCGATCACGGCCACCAGCCCGACAGCTCCGAACAGATAAGGCAACGGCAGCGTCTGGTAGAACCCCGCGGCCCGGCCACCCAGATAATTGCCGATCGAAATCGAGAGGAAATAAACGCCCATCATCAGACCGCCCACGCGCGCCGGGGCCAGCTTCGTCATTGCGCTGAGACCGACGGGACTGAGGCAGAGTTCGCCGCACGTGTGCAGGAAATAGGTCGCGACCAGCCACATCGGGCTGACACGGGCGCCGCCGGCCGCGAACGTCGCCCCAAAGCCCAGCAGCAAAAATCCCGCACCAACCAGCACCAAAGCGAGCGAGAACTTCACAGGAGCCGGCAAGTCGCGGGGACCCAGGCGAAGCCACAATCCTGCAAAGACAGGTGCCAGCAGGATAATGAACATCGGTTGTACCGACTGATACCAGGGAGCCGGAATCTCGAACCCGGCAAGGTTGTTATCAGTCGCTCGTTCGGCAAAGAGATTCAGGCTCGAGCCGGCCTGTTCGAATACCGACCAGAACACACAGGCTGAGAGGAACAGGAAAAATACAACAATCAGGCGTTTGCGTTCCGCGGGCTCCCAGTGTGCACCGAACAGCAGCCATGAGAAGAAACCCGCCACCACAATGAGCAATGCGCCACCCGACGCGTCGCCGATCTGTTTTGGAGTCACCAGACCGAGATTTGCCGCGGCAGCGACCGCGACCAGTATCGCAAGCAAGATCCCCGCACCAATGGCGAATTGTCGGGGAGCAGCTGTGTCGTTGGGAGTCGCCGGGAGTTTACCCGCGTCGCCGAGTTTGCTGGTGCCGAAGAGGAACTGCACCACGCCGAGCGACATGCAAACCGCCGCAAGCATGAACCCTGTGCGCCAGCCGTACTGCGTGGCGGCCCAACCGCAGAGCAAAGGCGCGATGAATGCGCCAAGGTTGATTCCCATGTAAAAGATGGAAAAGCCGGAATCGCGGCGAGGGTCGCCTTGCCCGTACAGTTGTCCTACAATCGCGCTGACGTTTGCCTTCAGGAGACCCGTGCCGAACACCACCAGGACAAGTCCGCTGTAAAATGCGGCGAAATTCGGAATACACAGGACGAAATTCCCGGCGGCAATCAAAATTCCGCCGATCATTACCGCTTTGCGTCCACCCAGGATGCGGTCGGCCAGCCAACCTCCCGGCAAAGCCGCGAGATAGGCCATCGCAGTGTACAGCCCGTAAACAACGCCCGCGGTCGGGTCGTCAAACCCCAGCCCGCCACGGCTCAGCGGCGCCACCATGAACAGGATAAGCAGGGAGCGCATCCCGTAATAGCTGAAGCGTTCCCACATTTCTGTGAAGAACAGCGTCGCCAGTCCGCGAGGGTGGCCAAAAAAGCTGGTGTCTGTCGAGGTCGTCATTTCAGGCGCAGCGCCTCACGTCCCATTCAATGTCTGTGTGGAACCGGGCCAGCCCGGCGGTGTCGCGGTCGTCGACTACGGTGAACTGCAACGCATCATCCAGCCAGTCCTGGCTCCGGCCGTCGCTGTGCTGCGTCGCGACAGTCAGCGTATACTCCTGGCGAGTCAGAAAACAGAGGAAGGAAAAAGAAATGGTGAGTTCGTCGCCAGCGGCAAGGTCGCCCAGGTCCCTGCCTTCAATTCGGGTGTTCGTACCGAAGACCTCAATCCCGAGTCGGTTCCTGATCAGTATCCCAACGATGGGGTTGTGAACGACTGTCTCGTAACGCGCGGTCACTTCGATCCGGACACGGTCTCCTGCTCGAACGGCCGGTGTCTCACGCCCATCGTCGTCGATAAGCCGAATGCGAGTGATCACGCTGGCACGGTCGCCATGGCGATAGTTCCCTGTGAGGTCGCTCTTCTCCGCGGCAACCGATTGCTGACCGTGGACCAGCCCGACGTATCGATTTACGACCTCGCCCGGTGTGCCCTCCGCCGCGACTTCGCCTTTGAGCATCAGCACAGCCCGATGACAGAGCCGCTTCACCAGGCCGAGGTCATGGGAGACAAACAATATCGTGACCTTCCGGTCGCGCAACTCTTCCAGCTTGTGCAGGCATCGATTGGCAAAAATCGCATCGCCCACCGCCAGCGCCTCATCCACGATGAGAATCTCCGGCTCGACATGGATGGCCGTGGCGAACGCCAGTCGCACGTACATGCCACTCGAGTATTCCTTCACCGGTCTGTCAATGAACTTACCAATTTCCGCGAAGGCTGCAATCTCCGGAAACACGCGCTCTGTTTGCGTCCGGGACAAACCCATGATCTCGCTGTTGAGGAAAACGTTCTCCCGGCCAGTAAACTCCGGATTGAATCCCGCACCGAGTTCCAGCAGCGCCGCGACGCGGCCCTCTACCGCAACGCGTCCGCTGGTTGGCTGCAGAATGCCGCTGGCAACCTGCAGCAGTGTACTCTTGCCCGACCCGTTAGGGCCGACGATCCCCAGAATCTCGCCGGCCCCAACATGGACCGTGACGTTCTTCAGAGCCCAGAAGTCGGTATGCAGTCGCCTGCGCCGGAACGGGAACAACTCCCGAAGACGATCCGACGGCTTATCGTAAAGGCGATACAGCTTCGACACATTCTGGACCAGGACCACGGCCTGAATATAGCATTCAGACGCGTATCGTCACGGTCAAACCCGAGCCTGGCCTCCCACTTCCGGCCAGTCCAGTGGAAATAACATCGAGCCCCAGAATTGTTCCCGACAGCAGAGGCGGCAAATCAAGCCCGCTTACCGCCGTCGACAACGTCTGGCCCGAAACAATAGTCAGCGAGCACCATGGCTCGCCATTTGCCGTCACCTGAAGCACGATACTTGCTCCGTCGGGAGCGTCCGTGACGCTGGCGTAGACGTCGCGCACAGCCCGTGCCCGATCAATGCTGCAGGGCGGCACAGCGTTCGACTGAACCGCCAGTTCACCAGAAACCTGCATCGTGAACTGCCCACCAGACAGCGTTCGCAGCCCGTGATCGACCGTGTTGCTGTAAGCCAGCGCTGCTACCTGGCTGTTGCCCTTCCCGTTCGTAACGAACAGCTCCGCGGCGACAACCCGCTGGTTTGGCATCTCAATCGAATGCGAGTAACTGCCGCTGGCCGGCGAACCGAACAGACCCTTCACCAGCGGCAGCACCGACACCCGCCGCGTCAGGTGGTACGCCGGCTCAGACGTCGTATGGCCCGAGGCCGTAGTCCCGAACGCTCCCCGTTCCAGCGTGTAAGTCAGCCCGTTGGAAGAGATGGTGCGGGCCACCAGAACCTCAGTGCCGATCAGCACCAGCACTCCGGGTTCGACCCCCGCTGGGGCAGCGAGTATCAGCGACTCCTCGTCGACCGCTATGTCGTTCGCCAGCCGTATCGACGAGGTACCGGCCAGTTCATCCCAGCAGTGAAGCATCAGCGTGCCTGCCGTTATCGACCGTGTGTTCACCAGGTCCTCGAACCCGATGCCGGCGACTTCAATGCATCCCCGTCCCGCGGCCGTGAGTCCGAAGATCGGCGCGTCCGGAACGTCAAGATCCAGCGCAGCTCCACCGATGGTGTGGCGAGTCAGTGGTGACAACTCGTAGGCGCACTCCCGGTCCGACACATTGGCGGATCGGCCCGAGATCTGAATCACGGCTTTCTGCCTGTTAGGAACCGCGAAGCTCACCGGACTCCCTTCCGACATCGCACCGAAACTCCAGCCGGAATCTGCGATCAGGAACGTGCTGGTGGCATCCGGCTCGACGGTCCACGGCGCCGCACAAGTCAACGTCGTCTCGTCGTTGCTGGCGATCGAGCGTTCCTGCCCCCGTCCCTTGCCATCGTGGATCCGAACAATTTTGCCCCGATGCTCGTTCGGCAGCAGGCCAAGCCCTGCCTTCCCAACAGTGTTGGCCGAATGCAGACCGACCGGAGTTTCAGGCAGCAGTTCCATACGCCAGTAGAAGTTGGCGTGATGATAGTTGCCGTCCGGTGCGGCGGCTGCAGTTGCCTGGGCGCCATTATCGACGAAGGTGTCGCCAACAGCGCAGTCCGTGGCGATTCGGAGCAACCGGGCTGGAGTCATCCCCCGATACACGCGGAAAGTCGATGTTCCGGCGGCAAAGCTGAGTTGCCGCAAAGTCACTCGGTTGGCATCCGTGCCCGCCGCTACCGCCGCGCGAACCACGAAAGACAGCGGGCTCTCAGACCCGTCTTCTGCCACCGAACTGACGGCGTAGTAGTAGCTCCGTCCGCCGGCCAGCGTGCCCCCCGTGGTCTCGATGGCTGGCGCCAGATTCACAAGCGGCACCGAGCTGAGCGTTGTTCCGGGCCGCGCCGGCGGTGAGAAGGCCACCGACAGGTCAACATTCCACGTACCGTCGGAGCGCTCCAGATACGACTCCGTCACGCCGAACTGCGAATCGCCGTTACTGTCCAGCAGCACACCCACAAGTGGATGCGGAACGCCGATCTCAACGGTCGGCTGCCTGCCACCGCCTGTCAGTCCCGCTTGACCCGCATACCATTCGTCGCGGTGAAGCTGCGCAGTGATTACGGCGCTGCTGTAGTTCAGCCTCGGACGAATCTTCAGAATCCGGAACATTTCCCGTTCCAGTCCTTCTTTGGCGTAAGAAAGCGTAATTAAGTCGCCGGGTTTCAGCCCGATTGCACGTAAACCCGCCTCGAATTCGACATAGAAATTCCCGCGAATCGACCGGTCCAGCGCGAGCCGCAGTATGCGCGCCGCCTGGTTGAAGTTCGGCACTCCAAGCGCGGGAAGGGCAGCGCTGACCTCGTGACCGCCTCCCACCGCGTCGTCCATGTCGACCAGCGAAAGGCTGTCCTGCTGGAATTCATTGAATTCATCCTGGAATTCCACAGAAAAGCGATTCGGCGAGTCAGCCGAGCCCCGGCACCAGAATCGAACCGCGGGCTCACCGTTGCCACGCCGCAGAATGTCGGAAAACGGAGACGATCCGTCACCAAACTCGTAGGCGGGCCAGCCGCCGTTCAAAGACTCGATGCTGTTCGAACCCTCTGGCTTCCCGGAATGCTGGATCGCGATGTCGCTCTCAGCATGCAGCTGGAGTAGACCGCCCGGCCCGTACGTCAGATACAGGCCGGCGCAATTCCGGACTCCGCGCACCACATCCGCCGCGCTCCGTCGCTGCCGCACAACAAGATTGCACTGGAACCGAGGAACCTGCCGAGCCGCCCCGTTAAGGTCTGTCGTATCGATCGGCTCATCGCAGTATGCAGCCACCCGTCCGAAGCTTGCCAGGTCCATGTCGGCTTCCGTCCAGCCGCTTCGACGCAACAGATCCAGCAACACCCACGCCGGGTTCCTGGTGAACGAACGCGAGACGAACTCGCCGCCGTCGTTGTACACGGGGAGCATCAGACCGTTCAGCAGCACATCAATTCGGGGAAGGGAACCTCCGTCGCTGATGCGGTTCGGTACCACAACGGACAGCACCGCCATGCTGCCGTACGGATCTCCCGCCGGTTCGCCCGACGCGTTCTTGAAATCCAGGTTGAACTCACCATTGCGCCACCCCGACGATGCCAGGTTGTACCACCCCGTTGCCGTGGCGTTCGGAGCGTTGTTGCCAGCCGGCAACTCGATGCCGTTCGCGAGGACCTTAAGGACGCCCGAGACAGGGCCCATGCCCAGCAGCACTTCTGTGTGCGTCAGATTCCCGTCGTTTCGTGCGAAAACCACTGGCGGCCGATACCATGCCGTTCCGTAGACCAGCGGAACAAAGTCGTTATACCTCGACTCATTCTCGATGCCAGAGGTCAGGTGAGACCCCTTTTCTCCATAGGAACGCACAGTAATCGTGGAGGGGACAAACTCCACTCCGCCAAAACGCCGCGTGACATTCCCGTTCGAGTCTGTGCTAAACATGCCCCGTTCGCTACAACTGGCCCGGGTATACTCGCAGGAGCTGAAAGCTCCCGCAGGACCGGGATTGCCCAGCCCGTCCGCAAGTCCCGCGGAGTATCCGCAACGCGTAAAGGGCGAGTACTCCCCCCGCGTTCCTCCGTCGATCGCCTCCTGGCGTTGCGCCGCCGTCGACGGGAAAGCCCACGGGCACCGCCGCTGAATGCGAACTTCCGGCAGCAAAATCCGCTGCAAACTCATACGGCTTGTGAAAGAAAGACGTATGGTTTCCTCTGTAATTTCCTCCGGCGGTTCGCAAATTCCGCGGAAGAGTGTCATGGCTTCCGATTTCACGGCTCCCAGGGCCAGATCGGCGAAAACAAACGACACGTGCAACACGGCGCCTTTCAGGCCCGTCGTCCGGTGGAGTTGCGAGTAGTGCGAGTCCGCGTTGGCCAGGGTCACAGCGACGCGAGTGATCGCGTCAATCGAGTCCTGTGCGGACGTCGAGAACTCCAGCAGGTTATGCTTCAACACACGCGCCTCGAATACGTGGCCGGAGACGGTTATGCGGTGTGTGCTCCAGCGCTCGACAGCGCCCGAAGGCAGTGTGCATTCCAGCAGCAGCAGCGGAGTCTCAACCACAGCTTGCGTTTTCAATTCCTGAACAGTCTGCATTTCACAGCCTCGCCCGGCTCACCAGCCGTATGGATGTTGAATGATTCTCAATGCCGTCCGCCTGAAACACCAGCTCGTCCTGATCGAAACGGGTCTCCGGATAGCAGCCGGTCGAGCCCGTAGTGCGGTGGTACCCCGACCGCCCAGGCTGAGCTTCAAGCTGTAGGCCCCGGATGTCCAAAGCGATGCCTGCGGGCATCTCAATGCCGAATGTCACAGCCTCCGCCGAGCCGTCAATGCTCCCGGAGCACGATGCCTCGGTCCACTCGGCAGACACCTTGTGCGAGGACGCAATCGCGCCGTCTGCGGTCCCCAGGGTCAGTTGGATCGCCGTGTTTTCCGAACAGCGAAATACACCGCTTCCGCAGTAGCGATACCAGCCCGGCGCCTCCACTTCCTGTGCTGCGCCCTGCGCCGTTTGCGCCGTGTTGACCAGCCGCGTGTACCCTTCCTGTGCCTCCACGCGGATCATTCCGCCTAAGCTCCAGACCGGACGCGTGAGGTCCTCACTGTGCGCCAGCAAGTTCCCGCATGGATCAAGAAAGAGGAAAGTCCGCAGCCTGCCTCGCATTTCCTCGAAAAACGACACCAGCGACACGCGCTCGGAGTCGCTGAGACCTCGATACTGAAGGTCCCACTGAACGGTTGACGCATCAGGGTCGGCCAGCCGAATCTCTCGGCCATCACCGAGCCGGTTGACGATGGTCCTCCGGCTGGGCGTTCTTGTGATCGGGAACTGGCCTGACGTCCCCGTCGCAAGTTGGGGGAAACAAATAATCATGGGTTTGTCCGGATAATTAAACTCGACTGCGCCGATTCTTCATCGAACAGGTGGCAACGCAGCGAATCGGCATCGAAACTGCAGTTTTCGTAAACCACGCCGTCAAACGGATCGCGGAACGCGAAGGCGCCGAACCGTCCCTGCTGGGCGGCAAAGAACTCTTCAACGGCCGCCAGTTCCTCTTCGGTAACGCGTGCGAGGTTGAGCGTCCATGAGCGCTGCGTCGTTCCAGCCTGAGGCCAGCGCTGCTCGCTTCCGTCGACAAAACGCAACACATGCGTATCCTGCCGGACGGAAGCCGTGGATGGATACTGTGTCACCGCTCCAGTGCGTAAAAGTGGAAAATCAGCCATGACTAGACCTCCGAAATAACGTCATTAATCGCGTGCGACCGCAGCATCGCCGTGCGGACGGCCTGGGCGATCTCATCGCTGTGATCCATAAATGACCGGCTGTCCATCGCATTGACCTGAATTTGAATCGCCGGCAATGCGGTCGCCGTAGTACGCGCTGTCTCTGCGGACTGCGACGCAACGTCGGCACGAACCAGGTTGTTCTGCGCATAGCTCACCGGGGCAACGGATCGCCCGGCCATCAGGCCGGCATCCAGATGGACCGCCTGTGGCAGCTCATAACGTACCGGCGTTGGCACGTCCGTCTTGTCATTGGACCCGCCGCCGAATAGTTTGACAAGGCCCGTGATGACAGGACCAACTCCAGTCACCATGCCTGCGACCTTGAGTACCTCCATGGCCGTCGAACCGCTGTCCCTGGGCTGAGGGTTCCCGTTGCCTGCGCTCGACACGGGCCTTTCGTTCTCCGCGACCCTCGCCTGCGCCGCTGCCTGGGTATCCGCTACCCGGCGAACCGACGATTCCACCGTTTCCATTGCTGGCCGCTCCACTCCCCAGTTGGCGTCTCGCCGAAGCGGATCGCTGCTGCCCTTCCACGATTCCGCGAGTGCGGCCGCCATTTCATTCCATTCGTCTCTCGTCATGCCCTCTCTCCATTGCCGATTCGTTTTCAAGAACCCAGAATGCGTCAATAACTCGTGCCGGAATGGATTCGATATTGCCAAATCCAAATGCGCGTGAAACCGCCCAGAGCTCCAGAAATGCCATGCTCTGTGGCGTCACTAGCGCTACCGGACACTGAGTCACCCGCAACTGGCCCCGCGCCCACACAAGCCGCTCAGGCCCGCGCGCGGCCTCGGGAATCCACCCGCACCTGCGTTTCGTTTCCAGACCTTGTTGTCTGCATGCGTCGCACCTCCATGCGGCCTGGCGGGCATATTGGAAGTGGAAGGCGACGGTTAGTTTTTTCTTTCTTCCTCGCTAAGGCCGCATTCCTTTCGAATTTCGGCCACAATTTCGCGGCATAAATGTTCCGGGCCGCGCTCGACCAGTTCGGCGGCCCCTGCGGGAGCGCCATCGATCTGCAACCCGTCGATGGAGTTCAATCCCCATTCCACGTAAAGCCGGTCAATTTCGCCGCGCGCGATCGCAGCCGCCAGCTTGCCGTCCGTGCTTTCTCCCGCTTCATCGAACGCGATCCGTTGCCCGAGCTCACGCACTCGGCGCGTGAGCTCCAGCCGCCGGCCAAAGGAAATGCGGGCGATGCTGTAACGCACCCCCGCACACACCGTCGACTCCACCACTCGAAGACTTTCGTGGTTCATGCCTGCCTCACGCAAACGCAATGATGATTTCGTCATCACCGCTACCCTGAGCCCGGCAGTCGCGGAACTTCCACGAGAGCCGGTTATCGGAATCGTCGTACTCCGGGAGTTCAGGAACAACGCTCTTCAGAAACACGCCAAACAGTTGCTGTGTCCGCTCGCCCAGCTGAAACATCACCTGCAGCGGCGATCTTTGCCGCGCTGCCGCGTAAAGGCCCTTAGTGCTTTCGTCGTCGCCGGCATACAGATCGAAGTCGACTGCAACACGTCGCTGACCAGCGCTGACGGCACGTGTCCCCTCAAACCCAAATTCCCGTGACCGCGAATCAATGTCGTTGCCAACACGAATCTCGGCGGAAGTCAGCGTGTAGAAACGCTCTGCTACTGATCCAATCCAGACCTGACCCAGATGGCCAGGCACGATAGCGGCATCCCACGCTTGCTGCGCGGGCTCGTCGGGAAACGCATTCATCGCACCCTGGTCTGCCGTAAACGACGCTCCATCGATCACGTCCCGCGCGGGACCGCGAAATTCGAACTCATGAAAGTCGGAGTTGATCGAAATCTTGAACTCGTCCACCGCGGCTCCCGATACAATCCGCTGCATCGCGGCAGTTGGCGACCAGTAGTCAAACAGGCTCACCGTGCCGAGCGACTTGGCCGCGCGCCATGTGATTGTTGGCACCGCCGTGCCTCCCGCCGCGGCACTGACGCTGAAAGGCGCGTTTACTTCAATCGCCTGTGGACTGGATACGGACGTCACAAAGCGAATCTCCCCGCCCATGGCTACAGCCTGCCCAGGATTCAGTCCGTGTTCACCTGCGAACGTCACAGTCGTCCCCGAAGCGGACGTAACTGACCCACCGCCCCAAATCTGCGCCGAGCCGCCGAGCGCGGCCTGAAACAATGGGCCATAGCCGGGTTGACTGTTCTGCTGCAGCCAGGACGTCAGGTACGTTGTGAGCTGGTAGCTCGTCTGCCGGCGGTACCCGGGCGGGGTGCCGGCGAACGACCGGGTGCCCGTCTTGTCCTTCCGGACCGGGACCTCCAGTTTCTGCCGCACGGACAGCTTGACGGCAGGAAAACGATTGCCCGCCTCGATCGCCGGAACAACGCCGGGTGCGCTCTCCAGTCCGGTGTAAAGCCGGTTTTCATTACTTGCAATGTATGCCATAAATGTTCCTTCGTTTAGTCGACCTGGATGTTCACTTCAAGCCGCACTCGCGCGGTTTGCAGATAATTGCGTCCGCCGCGCCGAACAGGGCTGAATGTCACTTCGTACGTGCCTGCGTACCACGTTGTGGAGTCCCACGCGCCTCGGTTTCTCTCCAGCACCGTGGTCACCGCCTGCACGTAGTCGCGAAGCTGCACCTGCAGTTGATCGAGATGGTCGTGCGAGACACGAATCTCGATATTCAGGTCCGCCTTTCCGGAGAAAGTGCGGAACTTCTCGTTGAGAGTGTTCTGGATCCGGTCGCAGTAAACATGCAGGACGGGGTATTTCACGGCGCCTGCTTTTTCTGCCAGGTCCGCGGCCGCATACAGTTCCACAATTCCGGCACCTTCCGCGGGCGAAACAGGTTTGTCCACCTGCAAGTCGGCGACGGTCTGGCTGAAGCCGTGCTCCCCGCGAAGAATGTTCGCCAGCTGCGAGGTAATCTGACTCAGTGTGTTTGCCATGTCAGCCTCGCAGCAATTCCTTCCGGTTCACTACGTAGTAGTCGGGACCTTGGCCCACCAGGTCGGCAAGGTCCATCCGGATACCGTCTGAAGGGCATGTCCATACCGTGCCTGGAGCAAGCGGTTGCTCGTTCTGTCGTTGCAGCGGGCCGTCTCCGTCAGAGACAAACAACACCCAGCCCGTTGTGCCCGCAGATGCATCGCCCAGAGTTATCTGCAGCGTTACGCCCGGCGTGGCCGGAATGATGCTGGCATCGCTCAGTGCTCCCATGTACCCGGCCGTGCCGGTCAAAGCAACGCGCACCGCATACGTGGTTGCCTGCCGAAAACCGCCCAGCAGCAACTCGGGTACTGGTGGCTGAGGCCTGGGCAGTGGAGTGTACGTGATCCCAACGCCGATCTCGAACAACTGCCGAACCGCGTTGCGGGACAGCTCCGAGTACTGCTTCCATTTGCCTTCGTAACGATCGTTCAGCTGGCTGTTATACGCGTCCCGATAAATGAGCGCGAGCGCAAGCATCGTATGTGCATGGAGCATTGGGTCCGTGACCACAACGTGATCCAGTTCCCTGTGTGCGCCTGACAATTGACCGCGACGCAGCAGGAAGGATACGATCTCGAATTCCAGCTCCCGATGTGCCAGCGAGAGTTTGGCTCCAAGGTCGATGCCCTCCGTACCTGCCAAATCGAGAATCGACGATTCATAGGCCCGCAGGTCGTTCAGATTTGCGATATTGCCGTCGGTGAAGAGGGCCATCTTCTTACCCTTTCTGCTTCCCGCCGCGAGCCGGACGCTCCGGCTTCTCCGTCGTGAACATGAGGTGCACACGTCGCGCTTCTTCTTCCGCCTGAGCCTGCTCCACATCGCGTGCCACGTCGTCCCGGTAGTTCTGCGTTTCTTCTTCCGTGGCAAGCCGTGCGCTTCCGTCGATGATCGTCTTTGCCGCTGACGCACGGCTCACCTCGATCAGGCGCCCGGCTTTGCCGCCGTTCGGTGTGTCGTTGCTGACCACAACAACCCATTCCGGACCGATGCTTCGCTCCGTTTCGCGCAATTTATGAAAATACGCCCGAATATCCATTGGTTTCCTCCTGGAATACTGAATACTGAAGAGCTCCGGCTGTCAGGCCGGAGCTCCGGAACGTAAGACCTAGCTCCTCACGTGTACGCCGAACGCGTTGCGCACGATCGCGCACCCGTAAAGAATGTCGACCGTGAACTGCTGGGCCAGCGTATTGGGCGCGTAGCTCATCAGCACTCGAACACCGAAGTTACCCATCTCGGCGTATTCCGCGATGGCACCGGTGCCGAACAGCGGCTGAGGCAGACGGCGCGTAACCAGTCCGATCGCGTCCTTGGTGAAGGCGAGGTTGCTGGTGGTGACCGTCGGCGTACCGGCCTTGCGGATGAACTGCGACCGGAACACGTAGAAGTCCTTGATCTTGCCGACCGAACCGTCAACGATGGCACGAAGACCGGCTTCACCAGCCGTCTGGTACTCGCTGAAACGGTTGATCTGACGCAGGTTGGAGTAGGCGTTGCCGTCAACCACCAGGTACTTCGAAGCGCTTGCCGGAACCCTGGCATTGAATAGCGCCGTTTCCGCAGAGTCGATGGTGGCTTCGTTGAGAGCAGTACCAGGCGTGCCAACAGAGTTGTTGCTGGTGAATTGCTGGGCCAGGAGCAAGAGGTCGGTTTCGATCCGCTCAGCCAGCGCGATCACGGCCGGCTGCATGTACAACCTAAGCAGGTCCGGTACCGCGAGCACTTTGGAGACGTCCGGAATCTGGAACGTTGCTTCAGCATGCGTGTCGAGCACGATCTGCGCGTTGCCCAGAGAGACGTTCTGTTGCACAACCATGCCGCCTTCGGCAAGGTTGTTGGCCGACAGCGTCGGCGGAATCGGCACGTTGATCGTATCGCCGGCCTGAGCAAGCGACGGTTCGAAGTCGCGATTCACCAGGTTCCCCATGACCAGGTTTCCCATCAGCGCCGGCAGAGCGTCCACTGCCACAAGCTTTACGATCGCGCTCGCGAGATTCTCTGAAGTAAGAGTCGACATTGTATTTCCTTTGTGTTTTGAATTTGTTTGCTGCAAATGAAAAAGGCCCGGTGCCATTGGCCCCGAGCCTTCTCCTCAGTTCGTTCGTCATCGGCGCAGCTCTAACCGGCTTCGCCGCCACCCCAAACTTCTTTCACCCGCGCATGGATTGACGCGCGACGCGTGCAATCTCTTTGCGGACTCTGTCCAACTCCTCAGCGCTCATTCCCGGTCGGATCTTGTCAAGATCCACACTGGACGCGGTGACGGGTTGCGACTGGCCGGCATTCGCCCCGGAACCTCCCGGAATCCGTCCGGGAAGTAGCTCGGGGTTTTCCGCAACGAAGCGGGAAAGATAGTCTCGTAGGCCCATCTCCCCAGTCTCCGTGCGTGCAGTCAGACGTCCATCCTCAGTACGAGTAATGTCATCTTTAACCGCTTTGAATGCCAAATCCACCTTTAACACACCGAGTTTCTGTAACTCGGCGCGAATTACCGCGCCTCGTTCCGTCTCCTCGGCCAGCTGGCGAGTTCGGCGGTTCTCGTCTACCAGCTCATTCATCCTGCGTTCGAGCTGTTCCCGGCGCTTGCGTTCCTCCAGCAGTTCGGCTTTGTAAGCCGGTTCGCTTCGAGTCTGCTCCGCTTTCAGAAACTCCTCAATTGCCCCTCGAACGACCGCCCTGAGATCGGGACCAGACGCCACGCTCTCCTGAGCTTCTTTAATTTCTTCTTCCATCCTGTACTCCTTCCGCTTCTCGCCGCTATGCCGCCGGCTCGAAGCTTCGGTCGATTTCTCGTGCGATTTGGTCTTTTACTTCCTGACGTACATCGCAGAGATATTTAAAGGCGAGTCTCTTGTAGACCTGCTTCTGAAGGGTTGGAGATTCAATCCCCAGTTTCAAAAGCTGCCCCGCTTCCTCGAGGTCGGTCGAGAAGTCCCGCAAGTCGAAATCGTCCAGACCTGCGACGTCGATCTGCAACTGATCTTCCCGAGCCGTCTCAATGCAGCGGAGAACCCGCTTCATGCAGTCCTTAACGGCATCGCCGTAAGCCCGTAAAACTTCCTGCGTAATCGCGAAATCACGCAGTTTGCTCAAACCTGACTGCGCCGAGGCCGCCGACCCAGAGCCGCCGGACTGCGTCATCATATAGCAGACCCTGTAGATCTCCTCCTGAAGACGAGTCAAATTCTCGGCAGCAATCTGGTAGACTTTGCCGTCGGGCTCAGTCCAGCCGAACCGGTCATTCGGTCCAAGCTGGATGTAGTACGATTCGCCGACAATTTGATTCCAGTCGCGCTCGCTGTAAACAACCGGCATCGCAAACAACCCGACATTCAGTGCCCATGCAAGCGCGTTCGACTTGTTGAAATGCTCCAGCTGTAAGTTGCCGGCCTTATTCATCAGCCACAGCCCATCACTTACTTTCAGTTCAAACAGCGGGACGCGATGCTGGCTGGCCAGCGCGTGACGGCCTTCCGCAACCAGGACCGGGTCATGGTCCTGCCCCTGCGCAGGCATGTCTCCGTCGGAAATACTCTTCCAGATTCGGAACTGCTCCCGGTCGTAATAACGCCACACGGTCTCGCGCGACACATCGTCGCTGGCGACGTCAGGCTTCCGAAGGTAGGTGCTGCGCAGCAAAACCCACTCGTAGTTCCCGTGACCGTCCTGGCTCCAGTTGATCAGCGACTCAGCCGGAAACTCCACCAGATAGGCCCGTGACAACCCAAGCGCGTCCTCTTCGGCCCGGGACCCGGCGTGCTTTGGCGCCAGCGGAAAGTCCACCAGAATATAACTCCGCCCAGCCACCAGCGTGTCGATCAGTTGGGAACGGAAGAAATCGCTCAGCGCCGTGCCCTTCAGATCGCAGTTTTCAGCGAACTCGCTGAAGAACTTGCGGCTGGGCTCGTGGGTACCTTCCACCAGAAGTTGCGGTTCACGCCGAAACAACGTGGCCGCGTACCAGTCGACAATCGATCCCGTGTAGTTCTCATAGAACACGCGCCCCAGCCGCTCACTGTAAACGTCCAGCGGCTCTTTCTGACGCCTTGTCAGGTATTCGGTCGCGTTTTGCTTCATCTGCTCGCCGCCCGCGTAGAGGTCGCGGTACTTGCGCCACATGTGTTTGCGGGCGGCGTAATCCGGGTGTTCCGTGTTTATGTTCGTCACTCTGTCTCCTCCTCTTCTGCGGCTCAGCAGCTAAAACAGCCGCTTATTCTGTTCCCCAAACGTTGTTCTCGACTGGCACTCCTGCCAGACCAGATACCCGAGCGCATCGGAAAGATGAGTGCGCTTCGGATCCCGGTCCTTGTCGATGACCGTGGTTCCACATTTGTAGACCACTTCTTCCAAATCTTTGATCAATTCCGCACATTTCGCGGAAATCCGCATGTGCGTTTCACCCGACGCGGTCCGTAGCCGCGCATTCATCGTTAATACCCGGTCCCGCACCAGCGGATTCGCTGCCGGAACCCGGTAGTCGATGGCCCTGTACGGCGTTCTTGCAAAGAACTGCCGGATCATCTGATAGTCCGTAGTCCCAGACGTTTTCAGGTTCTGACCCGACGCGTCGCCATAAATGATAAGACCTGACTGATGATGCCGGAAGCGCGTCCAGAACTCCTCGCACGCATCCCACGTACTCGCTCGACGAATCACAATCTCGTCGATGATCCGGATATCGTCACCGCGCCGCTGCGCAATAATCGAGCACATCGGATCGACGTTGAAATCCAGGGCCCAAAGCAGCGGCAGGCCATACTCCACCTGCACATCGCCCACGTGCGCCTCTCGCGAAAACTCGTGATAAACGCGGTTGCTCTCCACCGCCAGATACTCACCCAGAACTTCCTGCCGGTAAAAACGCTCGTCGTAACTCCCCTTCAGCCGCTCGTAAAAATCCGGTATTTTCTCCAGAATGTGCCTGTTTTCAAATGGCTTCGCGACTGTTACGTCGTAGAACCCGGGCTCCGACTCAAAAAACCTCTGGTAAACCCAGTCGCGCCCTTTGGGCGTCCATACTCCAAAACCACAGAGTCTGGACGCCTTTGGGTCTCTCAGGCGGCCCTCCAGTCGGAGCCACGCCTGCTCTGGCGCGTAACTTAGTTCGTCCACTCCGAACCACGCCAGATTTGTTCCACGAAGCCGCTCGAATTCTTCCACTGATCGCAACAGTATTTTCGATCCCGTGTCCCGCATCCGGAGCGTCATCTCGGAGCGGTTCAGGTCGTACGGAATCTCGTTCTCGTCCAGCACTCCAACGAGCGCCATCAACGTCGCATCGCGCAACATCGGGTACGTAGGCGCCCCCAACAGTCCCGTCAGGCCCTTGTTGATGTAGCTGAGCCGGATCGCTTCCTGACACAGCGCCTGGCTTTTTCCAGAGCCAATCGACCCCGAATACCCCTTGAAACGGGCCGTAGACCGGTGAAACCGGGCCTGCGAATGCAGCGGCCGGTAAACTAGTCCGCGCCTTCGTAAAGGCTTTCCAGCCGTTCGGTCCATATCACCTCGATATCGGTCGGTTCCTCGGCCTTCACCTCACGTTCCAGCTGCACCAGGCGAATATATTCGGTGACGGATACCTTCACCTCACCGCCGCCGATCGTTTGCTCAAACGTGTTCATCAGTGCCCTCACCCCTGAAACACTCTCGAGTGGCTCGGGCTCATTCGGACGCGGAACCAGTCCCGGTGTTGATTTCCTGCTCTTACTCATAAATCACCTCGCCAAAAGAAAACGCCGGGTGAGGAGCACCCGGCGCGAAAGGAGGATAAGGACCACAAAACCCGAACCACTGTGTGGCTCGCGTCCCGCATCACGAAAGCCAGGCTAGCATCTCGCCTGGCGAATCCGAACCATCAAATTTATAAGTTGTTGTAAACAGAGAGAAGAAAGGCCAAAAAAAAGTGCAATAGCCCTTTTGGGGATGCGGCAGATCGCCGTCCCGGCGTCAGACGATATACCTGCCAGCTTCAACCAGTCGCCTGGCGATCTGTCGCCGACTCTCGAAGGAGTTCACCGCCGTGAATTTCGTGTAACGTCGAAGGATTGCGAACTGTGTGCGGAGACCATCGCCCTCAGCACATGCAGCCAGAACATTGCGAGCTACGGTTTCAGTCCTCATCATCGAATCGCGAACGAAAACGTCGGCTGCCAGCAGAGCAGCCTCTGTCCCCGACTTCCGCGCCCGCAGCAATACCGACTCCATCGCGAAGGACTCAGTCACCGCGTCCGCAATTCCGGCTATAACTTCCTGTTGCTCCTCGATCTTGTCGAGGAATTTCTGATAAGCGGCAGCAAGAAGCAGCAGGACAATCTTCTTCGAGTTCGTAACCAACTGGAGATCCTCGTCGCGCAGATCGGTTCCTGACGATGGAGCCAGCACTTCACTCTGCAGACCCCGGACCGCTTCCACCAAACCGAGTTTGCCGCGCTGTGCCCGTTTGAGAAGCATGCCGGTAATCAGAAGGCGATTAATCTCATTCGTGCCCTCAAATATTCGGTTGATCCGCGAATCTCTGTATGCTGTCTCAACGGCGTAGTCGTGGTGATAGCCATAGCCGCCGTGAATCTGCACCGCTTCGTCGACTACAAAGTTAAGGGCTTCAGAGGCAAACACCTTTACCACCGAGCACTCTGCCGCAAACTCCTCAAACGCCTTCAGCATTGACTTTGCGGCGTCTGGCTGTTCCCACGACAACCCCGACAGCATCTCTCCGATCATTCCGATCACTCGATACGTCACGGCTTCTGTCGCATAAGTGCGAATCGCCATCTCTCCCAGCTTCTGCTGAATCAAACCAAAATCTGAAATGGGTTTTCCGAACGCCTTCCGCTCCCGGGCGTAACGTATCGCTTCACCGAGCGTCGAGCGCATTCCGCCCAAAACGCCGGATCCCAACTTAAGCCGGCCCACGTTCAGAATATTGAACGCAATAATGTGCCCCCGCCCGATTTCTCCCAGCACATTCTCTTTCGGAACCCGCGCTCCGTCCAGGAACACCGCGGTCGTCGAGCTTCCCTTAATGCCCATCTTGTGCTCCTCGGCACCGGGGCGAACTCCCGCCCACGACCTCTCTACAAGAAAAGCCGTGAAGTGTTCCCCGCCAACCTTGGCGAAGACCGTGTATAAGTCGGCAATTCCGCCATTAGTGATCCACATTTTCTGTCCGTTCAGGACATAATGGGACCCGTCCTCAGTCAGATCGGCACGTGTCTTCGCCGCCAGTGCGTCCGACCCTGCCTGCGGCTCCGTCAGACAATAGGCGCCGATCCACTCACCGCTGGCCAGCTTCGGGAGATACTTTGCCTTCTGCTCCTCCGTTCCGAAAAGCAGTAACGGCAGTGTCCCGATGCCTGCGTGTGCCCCGTGCGACGCGGCGTATGATCCGTCACGCCCTACTCCCTCGGCTACTAACATCATGGAAACCAGATCCATTTCCATGCCGCCGAATTTCTCCGGTACCATTACGCCGAGCAGTCCTAATTCCGCGGACTTTTTCAGGACGGAAACCAGCACACCCGGCTCCTGCCGTTGAATCTCCGCCAGCCGCGGGGCAATATCGTTGCGCCAGAACTTGTCCGTCGTTGCGACAATCGCCCGATGCTCCGGCGTCAGATCCTCTGGCGTGAAGATATCCGACGGCTCCGTGCCCTTCAACAGAAATTCGCCGCCGCTCATGCTGCAAAGACCCCCGCTGCGCCCTGTCCCCCGCCGACGCACATCGTCACCATGCCGTATCGCGACCGTCGCCGTTTCATCTCCCGAAGGAGCGTCGCCGTGAGCTTCGCGCCAGTGCATCCCAGCGGGTGGCCCAGTGCGATAGCGCCGCCATTCACGTTCACGCGATCCAGTTCAAGCCCGACCTCCCGAATCACTGAGAGTGCCTGCACCGCGAACGCTTCGTTCAGTTCCACGACGTCCACTTCATCCAGCGGAATGCCGGCGCGTGCCAGCACCTTCGGAATTGCAACAACCGGGCCGATCCCCATCACTTCCGGCGCCACCCCTGCAACGGCGAAGCCGACGAAGCGAGCCATCGGCGTGAGTCCCAACTCCCGAGCCCGCGTATCGGACATTACCAGTGCCACTGCGGCTCCGTCGCTGGTCTGAGAAGAATTACCCGCCGTAACCGTGCCGCGGGCATGAAACACGGGCTTCAGCTTCCCAAGCGCCTCGGCCGACGTGTCCGCACGAGGCCCGTCATCCCGAATAAAATCACCCACTGGCACGATTTCCTCACTGAAGTTACCCTCAGCCTGTGCACGAAGCGCATGCTGGTGTGACCGCAGCGAAAATGCATCCTGCTCCTCCCGACTAATTCCGTAGCGCCTCTGCAGTTGCTCAGCAGTGAGCCCCATACCCATATAAACTTCGGGTCGATTATCCACAAACCAGGGACTTGGAGCGAACCTGCTGCCCGCCATCGGAATGAGGCTCATCGATTCCGTTCCCCCAGCCAGAATTACATCGGCACCCCCCGACCGAATTCGGTCTGCCGCCATGGCAATCGACTGCAAACCCGACGAGCAGAAGCGGTTGATCGTGACGGCTGGAACCGAATCGGGTAAGCCCGCACGCAGCGCCGCAATGCGAGCCACATTCATCCCCTGCTCGCCCTCCGGCATCGCGCATCCCAGGATCACGTCTTCCACCGATGAAGGCTCCACGGCAGGATACTTCTGCAACATTGCCCGAATCACGGTCGCGGCCAGGTCGTCCGGTCGGACATTGCGCAGACCGCCCCGCGGAGCCTTTCCAACGGCTGTCCGCAAACAATCGATGATCACAGCTTCGGGCATAGTTAGTTCCTCAGTGCGGACCCGGTCTTCAGCATGTGCGCGATGCGGTCCTGCGTCTTCAACTCGCCACAGAGGCTAAGGAATGCCTCGCGCTCCAGATCCAGCAGTTCCTGCTCAGACGCGAACCCACCGTCCAGCCGCCGCCCACCACTCAAAATATTCGCCAGCTTTTGTGCGATATGGAAATCGTAATCGCTGATATAGCCGCCTTCACGCATGGTCCAAGCAGCAAGCTTCATCCCTGCGAACGTCGCATCGCCGCCAACCGCGATGTCAGTGCGTGGCGCACTCGGAGCGTGCGTCGAGATCAACGATAATGCGACAGCCTTGGCATCTCCAATAAGCCGCTCAGGATTCATCGTAATCCGGTCCGACTTGTGCAACAGCCCCATCGACTGCGCTTCCATCGCGCTCCCCGACACCTTCGCCATTCCGACCAGCTCAAAAATCCTCTGCGGATTGCCGAGCCGCGCCAACAATTCTTTACAGCCGCCACCCGCCGGAATCAGCCCAACGCCCACCTCCACCAGCCCCATGTACGTCTCAGCCGAGGCCTGAGCTCGCGAGCAGTGCATTACCACCTCAGCGCCACCGCCGAGCACCCGCGAGAACGGCGCCGCTACCACCGGCCGTGCAGCATACTTCAAGGCCATGTTCATCTGCTGGAAACGGCGAACGCTCAGGTCAATCTCTTCCCACTCACCCTCCTGCGCACTCAACAGCAAGAGGAGCAGATTTGCGCCCGCACTGAAGTTCTCCCCTTGATTCGCGACCACCATCGCCGCGAAATTCTTCTCCAGTTCCTCCAGGCCCGCATGCACCATCGCACAGGCATCTTCACCGAGTGCGTTCATCTTGCTGTGGAATTCGCAACAAAGCACACCGTCTCCAAGGTCGATCAGCGACGCTCCGGCATTGGAGCGAACCACGCCCCGCGCCCGTTTTACGTCGCTCAGAGCGTAGACTCCCGGCCGCTGCTCCAGCAGCTTGTAATGCGTGTTGTGCAGATCGAAGTATTCCGTCTGCGCGATCCCGCCGTGGTCTCCTGCCTTGTAAAACGACGTCGCACCCTTCTCCCGCATTCGAACCACGTGCTCCGGCAGCGACCCGCCTTCCCCCTCGATCCGGTCGCAAACCGCCGTAAACCCGAGCGCATCCCACAACTCGAACGGCCCGTAGGAGTGACCATAGCCCCACCGCATCGCTCGATCGACCTCAACGACGCGGTCGGCAATTTCCGGCACGCGCTCCGCCGAGTACAACATCACATCCCGAAACAGCGGCCAAAGCAACGACCCCGCACGCCCCGTGTCATCTGCCAGCATCCGCAGTCGCTGCGGCATATTCTCAACCTGCCTGGCAGCGTCGACAGCCGGAATCCGAACCTTCGAAGCCAGGTGATATTCCAGCGTTTTCCAGTCAATAGCGTGAATTTCCTTTTGCGGCCCAACTCGCTTGTAAAACCCCTGCCCGGCTTTCTCCCCAATCCATCCCCGGCGCATCATCTCATTCGCAAATTCCGGTGGCAGGAAGCGATCGCGCCATGGATCGTCCAGGACCATCTCATACAGATTGCGAGCGACAAACGCCCAGACATCCAGGCCGACCACGTCCAGCAACCTGTAACTCGCAGACTTCGGTACGCCGATCAACTGGCCCGTAAGCGCGTCAACTTCCTCAATGCTGTACTCGCCCTCAATCGTCAGCTTATAAACGGTTGAGCCGTAGAAACTCCCAATGCGATTCGCAATAAAATTGGGAGTATCCTTGCAGACCACCACGCCCTTACCCAGCCGCGCCTCGCAAAAATCCGAAAGCCACCGCAACAGACCCTTGTCCGTATCCTGCCCTGGAATGATCTCAACCAAATGTAAATACCGTGGTGGATTGAAAAAATGGGTGCCCAGAAATCGCTTGCGAAACGCCGCGGGAAAGCCCGCCGCAATCCGAGCCAGCGGAATGCCGCTCGTATTCGTCGACAGCAGGGCATCCGGCTTTCGAACCAGGTCCACCCGAGCCCAAAGATCGCGCTTGATCTCCAGATTCTCGGTGACCGCTTCCACCACCCAGTCGCAGTCGGCGATCTCCGCCAGATGGTCCTCAAAGTTCCCCGGCTTCACCAGGGACTTCACGCCTTCTGAAAAGAACGCGATCGGACGTTGCTTGAGTGCTGTCTCGATCCCCTTGCGTGCAGCCGACGAACGGTCTGCCTGTCCTGCCACGACGACATCCAGCAGCAGCACTGGAATACCGGCATTCGCGAGGTGTGCGGCTATGCGGGAGCCCATCGTTCCTGCTCCGAGAACGGCAACGCGGCGTATGGTGTGCATCGATTCGCTCAGTCCGAGAGTGTATCAGCACCGCCCACCCCAACAACGAGTGATATAACCGTAAGTTGGCCACTCAATCAACTCAAACAGACCCTGAACTTCAGGCGTTGGCGGCGCGAATCGAAATGGTGCTCATGGACGTCGACGGTGTCCTCACCGACGGAACGTTGTGGAATGTTCCAGGCCCGGATGGCACCGTGTTCGAAACCAAAGGCTTCGATTCACAGGACGGCATTGCCCTCCAGTGGCTCAGCTGGCACGGCATAAAGACCGGCGTCATCAGCGGCAGGCTCTCGCCCGCCACAACCGAGCGCGCCCGCCAGTGCAAAATGGCCTACGTCTATCAGGGCCACATTGAGAAGATTCCGATCCTCGAGGAAATCCTCGCCGACAGCAAAATTGACGCCCAGAACGTCGCCTACATCGGCGATGACCTCACCGACATCGTCATCATGCGACGCGTCGGACTCGGCATAGCCACAGCCAACGCAAGGCCGGAAGTGAAGCGCTCAGCAACAATGACCACCGAAGCCCGAGGCGGATTCGGCGCCGTCCGCGAAGTCTGTGAGATGCTTCTTCAGGCCAAAGGCCACTGGGAAGCACTCATGCGCAAGTACGAAGTAACGCCGTAAACCGCCATGCCCGCACGAATTGGTCTGATGATCCACGCCAACTCCGGTCCTGGCGTGCTGCATGAAATCACCGGAGCCATCGCCCAACACAGCGGCGACATTGTGTCCGTCGACATCCTTGAGAGCCGCCCGCCGCAAACCCGCGTCTACTTCGAGATCGACGTACCCGACACCACGCCGAGCCCCGACCAAATGCTCGCTGATATCCGGGCGCTTCCGATCGTCCATGAGCTCATCGTGGCCCGCAGCATGGCCCAGATTTACGGCAAACGCATCATCATCATCGGAGGCGGTGCTCAGGTCGGACAGGTTGCCATCGGAGCCATCTCGGAGGCCGACCGCCACAACATCCGCGGCGAGCACATCAGCATCGACACCATCCCGCTCGTGGGCGAGCAGCCCCTCGCTGAGGCCGTCCGAGCCGTCGCCCGCCTCGCCCGAGCCCGCGCCCTCGTTCTGGCCGGCTCCCTCATGGGCGGCGAAATCGTCGATGCCGTGAAGGAAGTCCGCGAGCAGGGCCTCCTCGTCATAAGCCTCAACATGGCCGGCGGCGTCCCCGATGCGGCCGACCTCGTTGTCACCGATCCTGTTCAGGCAGGCGTCATGGCGGTGATGGCGGTCGCCGACACCGCCCGCTTCAACATCCAGCGCTTAACCCGTCGCGTCTTCTAATCGCCGCACGCGCTATACAATCGAATTGACCCCGGAGTACCATCCATGCCCTCCACCAGACGTCACTTCATCCAAACCACCGCAGGCGCCGGACTCGCCGTACCCGCCTTTGCCCAGGCACAGCGAACCTCGCCCAACAGCCGCCTGCAGTACGCGATCATTGGCCCAGGCAATATGGGCTCCGGTGACGTGGAATCCGCGCTCAAAGTGCCGGGCGTCCAACTCGTCGCCGCCGCCGACGTCTACGACGGTCGCCTCGAGCGTGTGAAGGAACGCTGGGGAGCCAAACTCTTCACCACCCGCGACTACCGCGAAGTCCTCGCCCGCCCCGACGTGGACGCCGTCATCATCGCCACACCCGACCACTGGCACGCCCAGATCAGCGTCGACGCCATGAACGCGGGTAAAGACGTCTACTGCGAGAAGCCCATGGTGCAGAAGCCCGAAGACGGGCACCGCGTCATCGAAGCGCACAGGAAGACCGGTCGCATCATGCAGATCGGCAGCCAGCGCGTAAGCTCGGTCGTCTACGCGAAGGCGAAAGAGCTGCTCAAACAGGGCGTCATCGGCGAACTCAACATGGTGGAAGCCTGGTGGGATCGCAACTCGCCCGTCGGCGCCTGGCAGTATTCCATCGCCCCCGACGCGTCCACGCAGAACATCGACTGGGACCGCTTCCTCGGCTCCGCCCCCAAACGGCCGTTTGAGCCCATCCGCCTCTTCCGCTGGCGCAACTACAAAGACTACGGCACCGGCGTCACAGGTGACCTCTTCGTCCACCTCTTCTCCGGGCTTCACTACATCCTCGATTCAATCGGACCCACGCGAATATACGCGACAGGCGGCCTCCGCTACTGGCGCGACGGCCGCGACGTGCCTGACATAATGGTCGGCATCTACGACTACCCGAAAACCAGCACCCACCCCGCCTTCAACCTCTCGCTCCGCGTCAACTTCGAAAACGGCACAGGCGAAACGTCTGGCTTCCGCTTCATCGGCAGCGACGGCGTCCTGACCATCGACGAAGGAGTGACCGTCTCAAAGCAGCCTCGCCAAAAGGCGCCTGGCTACACCATCGACACCTTCCCCACCGATGTGCAGCAGCAGTTCAAGAAGGAATATTTCCAGAAGTACCCCGTAGAACCCTCAACCACGGCGACCATGCGGCCAAAAGGAAGCGACGAGTACCTGCCGCCCCGCGGCTACAACGAACACGTCGAGCACCATCGCGTATTCGCCGAATCCGTCCGCTCCCGCAAGCCCCTCATCGAGGATGCAGCATTCGGCCTCCGGGCCGCCGGACCCGCAATCCTCGCCAACACAAGCTATTCCGAGAAACGCGTAGTCACCTGGAACCCCGAAACCATGACCGTCGGGAAGAAGGCATAACGCCATGCAAACCACACCGAACAGCAACATCCAGATCGCGCTCATCGGAGCGGGAGGCATGGGCCAGGGCGACGCCCGCATGGCCACCAGTCTGCCCGGCGTCAAACTCGTGGCAGCGTGCGACATCTACGACAGCCGTCTTCGCCGAGCCAAAGAACTCTGGGGCAAGGACACCTTCACCACGCGCGACCACCGCGAGATCCTCAGCCGCAAAGACATCGACGCCGTCATCATCGCCACGCCCGACCACTGGCACGCCACCATCACGAAAGCGGCCCTCGCAGCCGGTAAGGACGTCTACTGCGAGAAGCCGATGGTGCAGCAACTGCACGAGGGCAAAGAGGTCATCGAGGCTCATAAGAAATCGAACCGCATCCTCCAGATCGGCAGCCAGTACGCCTCCAGCGTCGTCTTCCAAAAGGCAGCTGAATTACTGAAGCAGGGAGCCATCGGCGAGCTCAACCTCGTGCAGGCCTGGCTCGACCGTAACACCGCAATTGGTGCCTGGCAGTACTCCATCCCGCCTGACGCATCACCGCAAAACATCGACTGGGACCGTTTCATCGGCAATGCGCCGAAGCACCCGTTCGATCCCATCCGTCTCTTCCGCTGGCGCAACTACCGGGATTACGGCACCGGCGTCGCAGGCGACCTCTTCGTCCACCTGCTCACCGGACTTCACGTCATCACCGGATCCATTGGCCCTGAGCGCATCTACGCCTCAGGCGGCACCCGCTTCTGGAACGACGGGCGCGACGTGCCCGACGTCATGCTCGCGACCATGGACTATCCCAGGTCCCCGCAGCACCCCGAGTTCACCTTTGCCCTGCGAGTCAACCTGGCCAGCGGCAACGTCGAAGAGGCTTTCGGCGTCAAGCTGATCGGCTCGGAAGGCGTTATGGAAGTCACCATGAATGACCTCACCGTCGCCAAAATGCCCCGTGAGCCCGAGTTCGACTACACCATCCCGACCTTCCCCAAACGCCTCCAGGGCCAGCTCAGCGCCGGAATGCAAAAGCTCGTTGACCAGCCGATGACCGGCGACTCCCTCAAGGCAAAAACAGAATCGAAGTTCCACGCGCCCAGCTGGTTCAGTGCCCATCGCCAGCACCACCAGAACTTCTACAGCGCGGTCCGCACGCGCAAGCCGTTTTTTGAAGACTCGGTGTTCGGCTTTCGTACCGCCGGACCTTCGTTGCTCACCAACAACAGCATGTGGGAAAGCCGAGTGTGCAAGTGGAACCCGGAGACGCTCACCGCGTCATGATCAGCGTCCATCTCGCAGCCGGCGCCGTCGAACTACGTAACGCTCCGAAGCCGCGCCGCAAGCCCGGCTTCGCATCCATCCGCCTCATTTACGGCGGAATCTGCAACACCGATCTCGAACTGCAGCGCGGCTACTATGGCTTCGAAGGCACGCCCGGCCACGAGTTCGTGGGCGAAGTCATCGACGCCGACAACAAAGCTCTGTTAGGCAAACGAGTAGTGGGCGAGATCAACCTGCCCTGCCGTAAGTGCGAATGGTGCGCCAAAGGACTCGGCCGCCACTGTCCGAAGCGAACAGTACTCGGCATTGTAAAGCACCCCGGAGCTTTCCGTGAGATCCTCACGCTGCCCGAAGATAACCTCCACCTCGTCCCGAAATCCGTAGTCAGCGAGCACGCCGTCTTTGCCGAACCAATAGCCGCCGCCTGCGAGATCCTCGACCAGGTCGCAATCCCCAAAAAATCCGCAGTGGCCGTTCTCGGCGACGGCAAACTGGGCCTGCTCATCTCACAGGTCCTGCAAGCCCACGGCGCGCAAGTCCACCAGTTCGGGCGCTACGAAGGAAAGCTGGCCATCGCCGCAAAATCAGGAGTCACCACGGAAATCACTGGCGACCACCTGCCTGTCGCCGAATACGACTTCGTGGTAGAAGCGACGGGCTCCGCCAAAGGCCTGCGAAACGCCATTCAGATGACCCGCCCCCGAGGCACAGTCATCATGAAGTCGACGGTCCACGGAGAGGTAGCCATGGACACAGCCTGGGCCATCGTCAACGAAATCACGCTCGTAGGTTCCCGCTGCGGCCGCATGGAGCCCGCCCTCAGGCTCCTCGCCAAAAAGAAAATCAACGTCGACGACATGATCGCCGACAGCATCCGCCTCGACTACTCCCCGCTCGCATTCGAAAGAGCCGCGCAAAAGGGCGTCCTCAAGGTACTGCTCCACCCCTGATGCCCAGCCTGCCAGAGAGACTGTTGCTCGTAGCGCTCGGTGGAGCCACCGGCTCAGTAGCCCGATACCTCGCAGCAGTCTGGTTCGGCGCAGGCCCACTAACCACCTTCGTCGTGAACGTCACGGGTTCGTTCCTGATAGGCCTGTTGGTCGCGCTGACCCCCGCCAGCGATATCCGAGTCCGCCTCCTGCTCGCCACCGGAGTCCTTGGAGGCTACACCACGTTCTCCGCCTGGCAAATGGAAGCCCTCACCGCCCGTGACTGGCCAGTGACCGCCGCAATCCTCTTCGGAAGCCTGGCCGCCGGCTTCATAGCCGTGGCAGCCGGCTATTGGCTGGGCACCCGCATCGTCACCCCCAGCTAAAACTCCCCGTAGCAATCACCCGCCGATCCGGCATCGACACCGGCACCGGCTTCAGAACCATCCGAGTCAATCGCCGAGCCAGAACAAACCCAAACTCAGAAGCCACAGCAACAGCCTCCAAATGATGAGGAAACAAATCCGTAAACAGCGCCTCCGACGAGTGCCGACCCACAAACCACCCCATCAGCCGCCGCGCCGCATCCACCGACTCCGCCACGCAGGGCCCAAAATACCGGGCATTCGACCCCGGTCGACCAAACGCATACCCGCCCGGCACCGAAGCCCCCTCCTGCCGTGCAAGGATCTCCAGCAATCGAGTCCGATCCGCCCCAAAAACCTCCGTGTCGAGCGCCCGATCCCACCGCAACTTACCCACCGGCCCAGCCTCGAAACCCGCCGGCCCAGGAGCCCGAAACCAGCGCTCCGTAGCGCATTCCGCAACAAACCCCATCGATTCGTAGAGCGGACGGCCCAAATCACTGGCATCCAGCCGCACAGCGCGACTCCCCGAATAATCC
>JAWXCM010000112.1:0-14306 GCA_034408745.1 Bryobacteraceae bacterium | reverse complement strand
CCTTCAAGTTGTTCTTCATTCCTTTATGTTCTCCTAGGGGGATCCCCGAAATCAGTCCCGAGAGGCTGGCTGCCGCCACCAGGGCGCCGGGCGGCACCGAAGCCCGCCCGGTGACATCGATTCAGTGTGAGCCACTTTCCGCCGTTCGGTGGGCGTCAAACGGCATGTGATCTGCTGTGCAATTGCACGAGATGTTTCCCAATGGCTGACCAGCCTCACATCAGAGAGATCAGAAGATCACCTTGAGCCCTAACTGAATCTGACGGGCCGTGCTGACCGTGCTACTGATCCGGCCGAACACGGTGTTCGTGAAGTTTGTCTGCGGTGTCCCGAACGTCGGGTGGTTGAAAGCGTTAAACAGTTCGACCCGGAACTGCGTTCTCAGGCGCTCACTGAGTCTGTCGTCGCGGAAGAGAGACAGGTCGAAGTTCTGATATCCGTCCGTGCGCAACTGATTTCTGCCCGCCGTCCCAAATGTGAACAGTGCCGGCGTAGCGTAGGCAGACTTGTCAAACCACGCCAGCGGGGTGGGATTGCTCAGACGGGGATTGCCCACAAGGTCGGGCCGAGCACGGCTCCATGACCGGCGCGCACCGATATTGGCGACGTCGACATTCATGATCGGAGTGTACGGCTGGCCTGATCGCAGTTGGACGATCGCGTTCATCTGCCAGCTACCGAGGATGCGCGAGGCCAACCCTTGGGTCACCCAGCGCCTACCCGCGCCGAACGGAAGCTGGTAGACCAGAGCGGTTGTGAAGTGATGGGGCACATCAAAGCCCGAGACCGACCTGGAACTATTCGGATCGTACGGGTTTTGCAGTGACTGCCCCTCTACGCCAAATTGGCCCGAAGACGCAACGTCGATCGACTTACTCCACGTGTACGACACCAGATAGGATACGCCCGTGGAGAAGCGCTTTTCCGCCTTGACCTGAAGGCCGTGATAATTGCTCCGGCCGATGCTGCGGTCATAGTCCGTTACCGGCGCGTGGGGCCAAAGGCGGCGGGGTGCGACGGCCCCTGGCCCCGGAGTCAGGGCGGTATTATAGTCACCGCCCACTGGCAGCCGGCTGGTGTGCGAGCCCACATACGCCACCTTGAGATAGTGGTCGTGTGGAAGTGCTCTTTGCACCTCCAGGTTCCACTGCTGGGAGTACGGATATTCGAAGTTCGGGTCGAACATGAATCCCGTCACGACAGCCGGATTCAGCGCGGGTACGCGTGGGTTCGTGCCGGGAGGGATGAAACTGCTGGCCAGCACGTCGATGGTGGTCTGATTGAGACTTACTCCCCTGACTTCCTGTGTGTCGGGCCAGTTTCCGGGCGTGTTGGATGCCTGCTGGGTAGTCCCGGCTTGCAGATCGTAGAAGATTCCAAAAGAGCTCCGGATAACCGTGCTCGGATTCAGGCGGTAGGCAAGGCCGAACCGTGGCCCAAACATCTTGTAGCTTTCCTTTCGGAGCCGGGAGTCTCCGGTGAACACGACGTGTTGGGCCACAAACGGATCCGCTGGATTCGGCAAGCAGGGCGCAGACTGAGTGGCGCTACAGGCAGGCGGTTGGGCGATGCCCGCAAGGTATTTGCCGGTGTTGAAGTCCCAGGTAACCGGGAAGCTCTTCGTGAATCTCGGTGCAGTCGCGAAATCCCAGCGCAGGCCGAAGTTCAGCGTCAACCTGTCGTTGACCTTCCACGCATCCTGAACGTAGGCGTTCCAGATCTCGTTCTGAATCCGATACTGTGATTCGGTGATACCCCACGCTTCGATGGTGCCGAGCACAAAGGAAGCGATATCCGACCCGGTTTGCACCGGGTTGTTCAGATCGGCGGTTTGCCGTTGATCGAAGGTTAGGCCGCCCCCCGCGTCTTGCCGGGCCATTCGAATTGACAGCACCTCGCCTCCGATCTTCAGACTGTGGGAAGCCAAGTGATGAGACAGGTCGACCCGTCCCTGGTAGCCCGCCTGGGGGCCCACAAGTGCGGTTCCGGCGCCGATGCTGCCAAAAGTGTTTGGCAAGGTAATGGCCGGCACCCTGAAGGCCTCTCCCTCGGGGAAACTGGAGAAGCCGCCCTCGGCTCGCAGGTCCCGGTCAGTAAGGAACGGAATGGTGTTTTCCGCCATGCTTGTGAAGCCGAACAAGCCGCTCAGCAGTGTGGCGCTGCTGAACGCGTGAGTATAGTTCACGCCGAGATTCTTGGCCGGCCGCCGGATCGTACGGTAGGCGCCGTCCGGGTTTATCGCGGAACGCTGCCGCTGCAACCCCCAGGTGTAGCGAGCCCAAATGGAATCGGAGGCCGACAGACTGTGATCGACCCGGACGTTGTACTGGTTCGCGGGAGCGCTTTGCGGAGTTGTATTCCGTCCGTTGAAGCCCGGATTGCCGGTATCAATCGGTTTGGGAATGAGGGCCTGTCCCCAAACCTGGGTAGCCTTGTTAATCATGGAAGCGGGAATACGGTTGCCCTCGAATGGATCGCGGAGGAACCGCTGCGGGTTGTCGGGGTCACGGCGGGTCGTGAACGGATTGAAAATCCGCCGACTGGACGCGCTGAAGTCTCCGGACAACTGCTCCGGCGTGGGAACGATGTAGAGACTGAAGGCCGGGTTAACTTGACGGTAGCCTTCATACGAGAAGAAAAAGAACGTCCGGTCTTTCACGACCGGGCCGCCGATTGTGGCCCCGAACTGATTCTGGCGAAGTACAGGTTTGGCGGCCGCGAAGAACGCCTTGGCATCCAGAGCGTCGTTGCGGAGGAACTCATAGAGCGTGCCGTGAAACTGATTCGTGCCGCTCTTTGAGGCGAGATTGACGACGCCGCCGGTCACGCCGCCAACTTCGGCTTCGTCGCTGTGAGACTGAACTTTGAATTGGGCGAGGGCGTCGACACTGGGAGCGATCGCGTAAGTGCCCTGCCAGTTACCGTTGTTGTAAACGCCATCCAGGGTAAATGAATTACTTCGATTGGATTGTCCGTTGATCGAAGGGAACACGAACGTCCCAATCCTCTGAGCCGCTCCGCCTCCAGAATTCTGGGCAACACTAACTGGCGTGGCGCCAGGAGTCAGGGCGAGGAGTTGTGTGAAATTTCGAGCATTGAGGGGGAGATCCCGAATTTTTTCTTCAGTAACAACAGTTCCCAGCCCGGCGTTTGTCGTTTGTAGCAGCGTCGATTCCGCCGTCACCTCAACACTCTCCGACACCGCGCCTAGCGTCAAGCGAATATCGAGCGTGACGGCCTGGTTCACGTCGAGCGGGACGGAGACGACAACGACGTTCTTAAAACCTTCCTTCGAAGCTCTCAATTCATAGATGCCCGGAAGGAGATTGCTAATAACATAATCCCCGGTGCTGGTGGACTGGACAGTCCGTGAGACGCGTGTTGCAAGGTTTCTCGCCACCAACACACCGTTCGGAATGACGGCGCCACTCTGGTCCGTGAGACTGCCGGTAATCGTCGCGGTTGGCGTCTGGCAAAACAGCGTGGGAACGATCCAGAAAACGCAAAGCACGAATGAGAGAAAGGGAGCGAACCGACTCCCGAGTCCAGGCGACGTGGTACCCGTTGAAACTCTGATGCTCGTCGGCATGAAGCAACTCCTTCTACTCCCGTTTCCTGCGATCGTGTCGATCGTTTGACTAGGAGATGCGTCGATTCTACTTCACGGTCCGGCGCGAGTCAAGAATAAAGTTCATGATTATATCGCCATCATCGAACTTTACACGGACCCGGTCGGCAGTGCGAAGTCGACGATGGGAAGCCGGTCTGCGTTGTGCCCCGCGCTCGTGATCAGGTACTCGCGGCCGCCTTCGAGTTTGAGTTCGATGAGCTCTGCCTCAGTGGCATGGATGGTTTGGTTTGATTCCGCAATCCGGACGATCGCCGGACCTCGCCAGGGATTCGCCAACCTGAGAGTTTCATCCTGAGTCGCCCGGATAAGCACATAATCGGGTACTTCGTTGCGCTTCTCGGCGGTGATCAAGAACCCTCCGGGTGCGCGCAGGGATAGGAATCGGGCGGGCACGCCGCTCGGTATTCCAGCGAAGAGGCGGATGATGCCGTCAAGCCCCAGCACGAGCATTTCGGCAAGAACACGGCACATGCCGGGGCCGTGGTCGACCTGCAAAACAGGGGTCAGACGGCTGACGCTCAATCCGTTCTCCTGCTGCTCATCAGCCCTCACCAGCATGCCGATAGGCACCTCGTCTCGTCGACAATTCGTCTTCATCGCCGGCCACCGGGCACCTCGAAAGGCCTCGTCGACCTCTCCGATCCGCAGGATTTCACTAATGCCCTGGCCGCCGCACCAAGCCAGTCCGGTGTTACTCGGCAGGCCGGACTCTTTGAGGCGCCTCCAAGTCGCTCGTGCCTGTTCGAGCCACTCTCGTGGTCCGTGGAATTGGCTTACCAACTCGGCTGGAAATACCAGGGGCAACAGAAAGTTATGCCAGCCGTAGACCGGGTTGCAGTCACCCCAGGCTTTCCAGTAACCGTCCTGAGTAACTGGAGGGGGAACTAAGTGTTCCAATTTGTCACGCCATTCGCGCTGGTGGTCTTCATCGACGCCGAGCACTTGCGCCGCGCGTATCGCCTGATTAAAGGCAAGGCGGAACATGGCCTGGGCGTAGAGCGAATTCGCGCCCCACATCTCGAACGGCTGCGTCGAGACACCGCGCTGGTTTGCGGAATACCTACGGACCTCGAAATGCACTACGGGCACAATCGTCCACTGCCCGGCCTGCTTGTCCGGCGTAAGGAAGTCACTACAGAAGAGGGCCGCATCGCGCAGGATAGGGTAGGCGACTTCGCGAAGGAATCGCCGGTCGCGGGTGTATTGGTAGTATTGCCAGAACAGTTGCGCTACCCAGGGTGTGCCGCAAGGATCGGTCCCGAGCATATTCGGCGGAGACAGTTCGTGGCCTCCGATCGACCCCATGTGGGGGAAACGGAGTCCCCTCATCTGGTAGTAGTCGCGGGCCACCGCGCGGGCGTGACCTGCCGTGCGGTTGAAGTGGCTGAGGTACGGCTCCATCAGATCCAGGCGATTGTTCGCCAACAGGCCCCAGTAGATTGCCTGGATGTTCACGTTCGAGTGATAGTCCCCGCACCATCTCGGAAAGTCTTCCCCGCACCAGATGCCCTGAAGTCCAGGTGTCTGGCGTCCGGGCTCAAGCAGCGCCCCGCAGAGGTACAGCGAAACGTAGTACCACTTTTCGACGGCCCGATCACCGACGGTCGCCAGGCCGCGCATCCAGTAGTCGCGCCACCATTGTTCGTGATCTGCAATGACGGCGTCAGCTCCGGCGCTTACGGCCCGCTCAAGTCGCCTCTTGCACTCCGCCTTTGTGTCGGCGGCGTCTTGAGAACTGACAATGGCCACATAAACCTGACAGCGCCGTGCCTTGGGACCATCGGCATTCCCTGTTATGCGCCCGGGCAGGACTTTGGCGTCAGAACCGGAGAAGGGTGTTAGTGCGACGCCGACCGTGTACTCTCCGCCTGCGCGGAACCGTTGCGTTAAGAAATGATATTGATCCTCAGTGCGGCACCGTGCGCGCGGGTTCCCTTGAGAGACAGAGCGAAACAGCTCCCACGGCAGTTCCTGAAATGGTGGATGGGTGCCATAGCGGTTTGCGCGAACGGGGTCGGCGGGCTCGGTCTCCGGCGCACCACGATCAATGTCGACGAGCAGTACGCCATAGCGCCGCGAAGTCAGAGCTCGCACGGTCCGGTCGATATACCTGAGCGACATCTGGCCTCGCCGGAGGCTGACGTTCATTTTGACGTTACTGTGCTTGATGCCGCCGTCCAAGCGCAATACAAGGGTTCCGCAGGTCGTCAGATGGGGAAGCGCAAGAGTCTTCCGCTTCCGTCTCGAAGCCGCCTCGCTCTCGAGCCGCTGGTGCTCCTGCCAGTTTTGATCGAGGTAGGTTCGCTTGAACTCGGCGTAGTTCTTTCCAGGGAAATAACTCTGATCATCATTGCTTCGGTCCCAAACGTCGCCCTTGCTCAGCACGATCCCAAGGCTGTCCGGGTACCCAAACACCATTGCTCCCAAATCGCCATTGCCAAGGGGGGCTCCATCGTACCAGTCGCCAGGCAGGTAGTGTTTCCACTCCATGTCATGCCGGTCGAGGAGCGTCTCGAGATCAACCTTGAATCGAGCGTTCGCACCATCCATGACCGCGCAATTGGACGCTGAACTGGAGCATCCTCCAATGGTCGATGGATCACTGCGTCGCTTTTCGCCGGTCACTTGACCTGTCAAGCCTGTGCTCCCAACGAGACTCACGAATGTCCGACGGTTCATTGCTACTTTCGCCTTTGCGTACTGAGTTTGATTCATCATTGTACACGAATCCTAGAACTATATTCGAACCGTGCCTCATGCCATGCGAGGCTGGCTCGCGCCGATTGCTTACGCGCAGAAGCGCAGAGATTGGCTCTGTCGACCGCCGGTGCGGCCCGCCGACTCGCGGCCCGGACCCGGTAGCGACCAGCATACCGAGACAAGTCATGGGTTCAACGCGACGTATCACAGGTTCGGCAACGTGTGCAGGAAGGTAACAGGGCCGCGCTCGAGCGCGATCTCTAGGGTTTGTCACCGACGCTAAACTGAAGCAGACTCCTCAACGGAACTCGGACGATCAACCGGAGTGATCGACGCCTTCGGCTGAACCGGGGAGGGTATTTTTCTTCGGTGTCGCCCCTAATGACGAGTAAAACGGACCTTGGGAAAGCGGCCACTACGGCCACTCCTTCCCATCTGAGGGCTTCACGGATTCGGTGAAGTCTACATCCAAGCCGGCCCGTAATATCGCATGGGGAAGACGGCAGCTAACCCAGAAACTGAAAGGCGTAAATACGCATGCCCTTCATGCGGAAGTGGAGGCGGACCGGCTTATTGGCCCACCCGGCGATGTCTTGCCTGTTACGCCAACGCACTTCTCCGTCCAACACATCGCCGGTTATTGGTACGTTGTCCTCAAAACTACAACCCGGGCACACGACGTCCTCACGCCCAATACCTTGCGGCCGTTGAACTTCCCTTTGCCCTACCCCGATCAGTTGAACCTGAATCCGTGGAGCGGGTCCGGTCGGCTCGGCGTTGATCACCAGGCGCCGCCCCTCAAAAAGCAATGGGCGGGTCGAGAACACACCTTCTCCCGATCCTGCCTCGATTCCCAGGATCCGGTCGCGCTTGAAAGTAACCCGACCCATCCCCTCTACACGGGGGTTTGCCGGTTTGACACTTCCGTGGCCCCCGCCGTGTGGGTCATTCGTGGCCCGGTAATAGATGGCGTAGGTATCGCGATCAAGTGGGACGAAATCGGGACTGAGGAACATGCGGGCGCCGTCGAACGTCCCGGGCTCACCCAGGGGCAGAACATCGCTCCGGTTGGGGCGGAGCCAGGACCGGCCATCGCGGCTCACCGCGGCCTTTACTTTCAGGGTTCCCTCCCAGCGGTCTATCACAGACGGAAACATGAAGTGAGCGTTCTCCGCATCGGGATACCGCATGTAACCGGGGCTATAAAGATCGATGTTCAGGCCATCCTCGAAGTCGGGCATGAGGACCGGTTCCGGAAAGGACCAGCCCCTGTTGAAGTCCCAGGATTCCATCCTTCCGATACCCGCACCTCGGCTGCTTTGTCGAACGGGGTTATCGCCGACGTCGAGCCGTCCGTAGGTTGCGATTTTGCGAATGTACGCGACATACTTCTGAGTTGTCGGGTCGTAGACTCCCACGCACTGCGTGTCTGGAACGTGTCCAAGAAACATGGCCGGGTAAGTGGTCCAATTCAGGCCGTCCGCCGAGTAGGCGCCTTTGAGAAGAGACGTTCCCCCCACATACGGATAGTTTCCGAATGGCCAGACGTGCCGCCCCTCGCGGGAGGTGTGCAGCATCTTGAAGCGTTCCGCCGGCTTGGCGACGGGATCAATGAAAACACTACCAAGTTCCATCGCCCAGGCATCCGGAGGACCAGCGTAGACGAGGTTGTTCTTCTTGGATCCGTCCTTTTCAATCAGGTTCAAGTCCGGTTTGCGCCACTCTAACCCATTGTCGGATTCCGCGTACCCGATCCTGAAACCCTCCGTCCGGCTCCCACCTGGGTTGTGGTCGTCATACCAGGCGCGATAGCGGCTTCCCTCCTTCAACACCGACACCCAGGCGACTTGATGTTCCCACGGTCTGTCCGCACGCAACAGCAGGCGCGACCTACCGAATGTTCCGAATGTCCAACGGATTCCATGGGGGCTGTCCTCCTTCTCCGGACTGCCCCGACCGATGAAGAAGTCGTCGAACAGCAGTTGTCGCCGACTTCCTACCTTAATTTCGACCCGTGGAATTGCTGACGGGGATTCGGCGGCCATCAGTTCCCCCGGGGCGCCGGCGACTGCACCGGCCGCCATTAATCCCAGATTGCGAAGGAACCCGCGTCGGCCATTCATGTGATCACGCATTTCGTCGACTCGCCTCTCAAAGCTTCCAGCAGTCGCGTGCACGCGACAGGGTGTCATCCAACGGCGTTCGGTTTCAGAGCAAATCTAAACACCCGCTTTCCCCCTGGAGCGGAAGGAGTACAGGTCCGCCTGGCGAAGAAAGAATCGAAGCCGGATTTTCTTCCCGATGAGCGGGTCGAGGTTTTGCGGCTTTCGGGACCATGTCGGGCCTTTGGGAGCCGAAGGATGTATCGAGTCTGTGACCAGCGGATCGCTTTCCGCTCGTGAGTATCCGGGCATCGGCTGACCCGTTTCATCGAGAATGGCAACCCGCACCCAGCCGTCGTCAGGGGTTCCATTCCCGCCTTGAATCCGGGAGTTCACTTCCAGGTGCCCACCCGGCCACACGAATGGCTTGGTGGTCGCCAAACCCGCGCGCCAGTTCGCTCGAAGGGAGGCGAATCCGTCGGGACGAAGTTTGGCGAGCCCCATCCGCTGCTCACCCTTTAGGAACATGTTTCCGTGAAATGCCGGCGAGCCCAGATAGTAGATCCAGAGGGCTCCGTCGTGAAGAATGGGCGCGCTGATGGTGGGCTGAACCGCGCCGGCATCCCAGCGTCCATCGTCCCGCGCCACTATCGAAAGCCCGGGAATGAACGGCGAGCGGGGCCGCGTCCGTTGTCAATGAAGAGCATCGCGGCTTACCGCGAGGTCAACGCTTCCACTCGGCGGTTCTCCGCTGTAGTAGTTGAGAATGTAGGCAATGTAAAGACTCTCGTAGCGAAACGCATTCATATGGTAGGGTTCCACCAAAGGGTCGTCCTCCAGGTCGGACCTCAGCGATACCGTCGGGCGATTCGCCAGTTCTTTCCCGTCAGCACTCAGGCGCGCTTGGAATACGTCGCGAACGATGGTCTTCTCGCTATAGTCGAGGGGAAGGCTCCGGACAAGGCCGCCGCCGGGTCTGCTGAATAGGATGTAGGGCCCCTCTCCATTCCTTCGGTCCAGCATGGCGGTCAAGCGGTCGTGAAAACCCGCGTTCACTCCCTCGTCCATGCCGCTGTCGAGGGTCCACTTCAGGCCGTCCTTCGAGGTCGCCAGACGCACCCTGTAGCGTGCGGGAAGCTTATTCGCCGATTGAAAAATCATCTTCCAAGGGCGTTCAGAATCCTCCGAGTCGTGAATGACGGTGGGATTGGTCACGCGAAGGTCCGGAAAGTGAAGGACGATGTTGTTGGCCCCACCCGTCAGTTCCGGATAGTTCTTGAGTTGGGGCCGGTTCCAACGAATTCCGTCCGAACTCGTAGCGATGCAAATCGGGAGGACTACCTTGGGCATGTCCGGAACCCATCCCGCCATATGCTCACCCCCAATTCTGGGCTTGCCGACATAGTAGGCTCGAAATATTCCAGTCTTTTCGTCTCGAAAGACACCGGCCAAAGCGTCCAGCGTTTGGCCTTCCCAAGGCTTCTCTGGACGGAGCAGCGGATTCATAGAGTGGCGTACGGGCCTATGAACTACGCGCTGCAACAGGGTGGAGCTCTCGATAATCGCATCATCCAGGAACAACTGAGACTGCCTGACGTCTATCGGCACTCCCGCGCCCGGATTATTGGCGTAGGACGCTGCGCAGAGCAGGCCGATGGCCGCCGCGCAACAAGATATTCCAAGAGCCCTGAGTCTCACAGAATGGCCCCCTCCGGCCTGGTGGAAGCGGACGCGCTGTACTGGCCGGGCCGCAATCGCCGGGCCTGATAGTCGCCTCCGTTGAAACTCTTTAGACAGGATGCCCGGAAGTCCGCCAAGGCGGTCCGCAAGCGCGCGACCATCTCCGGCTTCTGAGACGCGAGATTCTGCTTCTCTCCGGGGTCTTTATCCAGATCAAAGAGGAGGTCTTCGCTGTCGTCGAGTTCGCTAAGAAGTTTAAACCGCTGATCGATGATGGCCAGTCGCGGCGAACCCAGCGTCAAGTCGCGGTTACCCAGAGTCTGGAAGGCTATCGGCCGAGGCCGTCCGCGCATCCGCCCTTCAACTAACGGCATCAGGTTGATTCCGTCGAGCGGACGGGGTTGATCCGCTAGCGAGGCACCGGTGGCCGCCATCACGGTCGGATAGTAGTCACTGGTGGAGCAGGCGACGTTGGTGGTTCGCGCCTTGGGAATTCGTGCGGGCCAGATCAACATGCCGGGGACACGGATGCCGCCTTCAAACAGACTTCGTTTGCGCCCACGGAAGGAGCCGGCGGATCCCGGAAAATCACCCGCTGCCACCTTACCTTCCGGGCCGTTGTCACTGGCGAACCAGTGCATCGTGTTGTCTGCGACACCGAGTTGGCGCAACTGTTGTCGCAGTCGTCCGAGCTGCGCATCCGCCGCTGACAGTGACGAGTAGTATGTCTGTTGTCCCGGAGGAAGTCCGCGATAGAGGGGAAGGAATTCCGGTGACGCCACGATAGGCCAGTGCGGAGTGTGGAACCAGATCACTGCAAGAAACCTGCGCTTATCGCGCACGGCGGCCTGGATGAACTGCAGGGCGTTGTCGGTGATGATCTTCGCGTCGTCTCCTAAAAGCGGCTCCGCAGCACGGATGTTGTTCCGAAAGTACATCAAGTTCTGGTGCTGAAGCTCCGGAGGGATAACCGAAGGATTGTATGTGGGTACGTTACCCGTGGACGAGAACCACGTTTCAAAACCATGCTGTCCCGGCGTAGGTTTAAGCTCTCCGTCAGACCGGTCCAGGCCCAGATGCCATTTGCCGAAGTGGCCGGTGCGAAATCCAGACGGCTTCAGCAGGTCGGCCAGCGTCCTCTCCTGCCTGCGAAGCCGCCCTTCCCGTGTTTTTTGTCCCGCGCCCAAAGCCCAATCGATACCATAGCGGAACGGGTGCCGCCCGGTCAGGCAACTGCCTCGTGTCGGCGAGCAGACTGGCGAGGCGGCGTAGAACCGGTCGAACCGGATCCCGGAGGCGCTCATCTCATCCAGGTGCGGAGTTTTCAGGATCGGATGTCCGTTGTAGCCGGTGTCCCCCCACCCTTGATCGTCAGTCATCGTAAGGATTACGTTGGGCAGATCGCTCTTGTCGGTGGATGCCAGAACGAGCCGGGAGGAGGACACGCACTGCCATCCTGTCAGAGCGCGGAGAATCCCCCGTCTGGTCAATGTATCTTTTCCTTCCGCGCCTGTTGCGCTGACCCAAACGGGGGCGAGTCGGCTTTCAAACCGACCGGTAAGACTCGCCCGGAGGACGCGGACCGGCTCACTTCCGCAATAAGTCGATGGGCGGCCGAGTTGGCAGGCGCCGGTGATCGCAACTTCCCGGCGGCGGTGTTCGCAGCTTGAATCATCGGTCGGTTCATGAGATCGCTGCCGTTCCGTCCCAAAGGTGTCGCAGACACCTTAGGTGGCATGACTGCCCGGAAGGAGTACAGGTCCGCCTGGCGAAGAAAGAATCGAAGGCGGATCTTCTTCCCGATGAGCGGGTCGAGGTTTTGCGGCTTTCGGGACCATGTCAGGCCCCTGGGAGCCGCAGGATGTATCGAGTCTGTGACCAGCGGATCGCTTTCTGCTCGTGAGTATCCGGGCATCGGTTGACCCGTTTCATCGAGGATGGCAACCCTCACCCAGCCGTCGTCCGGAGTTCCGTTCCCGCCTTGAATCCGGGAGTTCACTTCCAGGTGCCCACCCGGCCACACGAATGGCTTGGTGGTCACCAAACCCGCGCGCCAGTTCGCTCGAAGGGAGGTGAAGCCGTCGGGACGAAGCTTGGCCAGACCCATCCGCTGCTCACCCTTTAGGAACATGCTTCCGTGAAATGCCGGCGAGCCAACGTAGTAAATCCAAAGGGCGCCGTTGTAAAGGATTGGCGCGCTGACTGTAGGCTGGACACCACCGGCATCCCAACGGCCACTCTCCCGCTCCTCTGGCGACAGCGCAGGGATGAAGGGCGACCGCGGACGTACCCGTTGCCAGCGCTCGGCGTCGCGGCTCACAGCGAGGTCAACACGGGCGCTTGGCGGCTCTCCGCTGAAGTAGTTGAGGATATAAGCGATGTAGATGCTTTCATAGCGGAACGCATTCATGTGGTAGGGCTCGATGAGTGGATCGTCCTCTTCGAGGTCGGATTTCAGGGCCAAAGTGGGGCGGCTGGCCAATTCCTTCCCGTCGGCGCTAAGCCGAGCCTGAAACACCTCCCGAACGATTGACTTTTCGTGATAGTCAAGCAGGAGGCTCCTGACCACACGGCCGCCGGGGCGGCTGAAAAGAACGTACGGCCCCGCGCCGTTTCCGCGATCCAACATGGCGGTCAAGCGATCGTGGAATTCCGCATCCAGTCCCTCATCGGGGCCGGTATCAAGGGTCCACTTTAGACCGTCCTTTGAAGTTGCGATGCGCACCCGGTAGCGGGCCGGCAGTCTGTTCGCCGATTGGAAGATCATCTTCCAAGGGTGTTCGAGGTCGTCCGGATCGTGAAGAATGGTGGGACTGGTGACCCGGAGGTCGGGAAAGTTCAGCACAATGTTGCTGGGACCACCCACGAGGTCCTTGTAGTTATCGAGTTTGGGGCGCGTCCAATGAACTCCATTGGTGCTGGTGGCGATACAGATCGTGAAGGCGAGCTTCGGCATGCCCGGAACCCAGCCCGCAGTGTTGTCCCCCCCAATCCGGGGTTTCCCTGAGTAATAGGCGCGAAAGATACCGGTTTTCTCGTCACGGAAGACACCGTGAAGCCTGTCAAATGTTTCGCCTTCCCATGGCTCCTCCGGAGAGAGGATTGGGTTCGTTGAATGACGCACCGGCTTGTGAATCATTCGCTGTAACAGCGTCGAACTCTCGATGATCCCATCGTCCAGAAACAGCTGCGCCTGTCTGACGTCGATCGGAACGGTCTGGTCAGCACCATTGACGGAAGCGGCTCCGAGCAGCAAGAATACCGCTGCCAACCGCACAAGATCGCAAAGCACGCTCAGTCTCATTCACTCATTCCTGAAGTATTCATGGCTTTAACAAGCATCCTCGATCAGCCAAGGGCCGAATGGCTTTCTGTCCGAACTAAGAGGATTCTACTTTTGAACGGAGGTCCAGTCAAGAATAATGTTCAGTCTTGGTCGTTCATTGCTGAATCTTGTGCGCCGCGAAGCCGACAACCCCGGGACTCGCGCTTCAAAGGTTATCAGGGTTGGCCACGGCGCCAGTGAACCAAAGCGTGACGTCACGACATCCCTTCCCTTCCAGGGCCTAGGCAACTCACACGCTTCAAACGCGCCATGTCTCGAGCCTCCAACATTGCGGTCGATCGATCGGTGTGCATTCTCAACAGCGGCGCGGAGGAGGTGCTTTAACTCCGTCGACATACGTTCTTTCCCTATTCCCGTCCATTCGCCCGGAAGGAGAACAGGTCGGCTTGACGAAGAAATAATCGTAGACGAATCTTCTTCCCGGTCAAAGCGTTGAGGTCCGGCGGCTTTTTCGACCAGGTCGCCCCCTTCGGCGCAGCGGGATGGTTCGAGTCGATCACCAAGGGGTCGCTTTCGGACCGCGAATAGCCAAGCACCGCCTGACCATGCTCGTCGAGAATTGCCACGCGTACCCAGCCGTCGTCAGGGGTTCCATTCCCTCCCTGAATCCGGCAGTTCACTTCCAGGCGTCCGCCTGGCCACACAAACGCCATGGTAGTTACGTGCCCGGCCCGCCAGTTAGCCCGGAGGGACACGAAACCGTCAGGGCGGAGCCTCGCCAGACCCAGTCTCTGCTCACGCTTCAGGAACCGATTCGAGTGATATGCTGGCGAGCCGAGATAGTAGATCCAGAGGCTGCCATCGTAAAGGATCGGGGCGCTTAGAGTGGGCTGAACGGCCGCAGCAT
>JAWXCM010000111.1:0-33171 GCA_034408745.1 Bryobacteraceae bacterium | reverse complement strand
GGCTTTGAGGCTCCGCGAGTTACCGTTCGCTGGCTCAGCTCCACTCCCATGCAGCAGGCCTCGCTGAAGAGCGACGGCAACAAGGATCTGGCTGACTGGTCGAAGGAATTTTACGTGGTTGCCGTTTCCGGAATGCGCATGGGTATGGGCGGTCCTGGTGGCGGTGGACCTGGCGGTCCGGATGGGCAGCAGCCTCCGCAGCAGCAGCAGCGTCGCGGACCGGGCGGTCAGCAGCAGCAGCCTCCCGGCGTCGCGCCCGATCCGCAGCAGCGCATGGCCCAGATGCGCGAGCGCATGAAGGAATCGACTTCCCTGCAGATCGGCAGTCGAGGTCCGATGCAGCCCGCGCGAGTGGAAACGATGCGGGGCGAATCAGGTCCGGTGACACTGTTCCTGTTCCCACGCGTCACCGACGTAGCTGCCGGCGATAAAGAAATTCAGTTTCAGACGGCTATGGGTCCCATGACGGTCAAGGCGAAGTTTCCGCTGAAGGACATGACCGTTAAGGGCAAAATCGAGCTTTAGCCGCAAATGTGCAGGGCCCCCACGGGTCAGGAGTGTCTCCACTGACCCTCTTTTTTTGCGCAAGCTGTTGCCAGGTATCACCCGGGAGGGGGTAGTGTCCTACGGTTGTGTTGGTGTCAGCGTTATACTATTGAGCAACGGATAACCCGCCCAACGCTGAAGACTTGCCACGGCTCGCAACGACGCTGAGATCTTACGCCACACGGCTTCGACAAACCCCAGCGATGGGACTACAGCGCAGCGAAGAACCTCGATAGCGCCGCCGATCACGCAGAGCAGGGAGATGCCTACCAGACACTCGACCAAGTGGTTCTCGCCCTTGCGCCGCTGGTTTCGACCGCCCGGTAAAGTCTCCACAAACAGCAACCCCTTGCAGTTTCCCGTAATCGCATCACGACCGATGGCTTCCAGCCGTACAACTACGCTATCGGCACTCACCTGTGGGATCGGGTGGACTACGGAAAGTTGGTGAAGATTTACCACCCGACAGTAGAAGAACAGCGCCGCTATAGCCCGCCCCGCATCGCTGAAGCCACGAAAACCGGTGTCTACGGCGACCCAGATTTCGACCTCATCTGCACATCGCACAAGATGACGCCGGCAGTGGCAGCCGGCGTCACGGATCGGGTGTGGACGCTGCGGGAGTTGCTGTCGTAAGTTGAAAGTAACCGTGCCTCTCGGTATATCATCTATCTAAAGGTTCAGAGAGGACACATGATCAGGATGGAGTTCAGGGCGGAGAAGATGGCAAGCGCAATCGCTTATATCGCATCTAAAATTCCGCACTTGACGAAGAAAAAAATCAGCAAGCTTCTGTACTTTGCAGATAAACAACACTTGCTTGTGTATGGGCGAACCATTACTGGCGACGAGTACCACGCGCTGCCGCAGGGACACATTCCAAGGCGCGGGCTCGACATGCTCAACCAGCGTCCGTCTTGGGTGTCAGAGAAGGCTATCGAGGCACTTCGACGCTATGGCCACCTCGACGAGAATGACAAACGTACTTTTTTGCTCCAATCTGCGCCGGACATGAAGGTCTTCTCCAAATCAGATATACGTGTGCTGGATGCTGTTATCAGCGATCTTGGTGACCTTACGCCGTCCCAGTTAGAGCGCTTATCTCATCGTGAGCCTTCTTGGAAGCAGACAACTGAGATGAAACGCGTCGCCTTCGAATTGTTCTTCGAAGGCCACCCAGAAGCACAGGCAATAAAAGAAGCCCTCTTAGCTACTGAAAGCTAATCCTTCCTCATGAGAATCGAGGCGGGAGTTGTCGCATTCTGGCGTGACCTGTTCCCCGGCTCTGACAAATATGTTTTCTTGCTGGGGACCTTCCGCGAACCAACCTGCAACCAAGACTGCGTCGCATTCTTCACGATCTCATCCCAGACCAAATGGGCCAGCGTCGAGCCCACAAGACGAGAAATGGTTCCTATCCTAAAGGGCACGCTTGATTGCCTCGACTCTCCGGTCTCTTACATTCAATGCTGGCGGGAACTTCAAATTGAGCCGCTAGGCTCATTTCGGGACAAGGAACGGAGTGGGGTGATTATGTATCGCGGCACGCTACCGCAATTCGTAGAATCGGTGCGCAAGACGGTACATGAGTCGGACGTGCTGTCTGCCTACCACATTGAATATGCATTGGCAGCCCTCTCATCAGAATCAACGCCTTAGCTCCCGTGTATAGTTAACCAACACAACCCAGGACACAACTGAAAGGGTTCATGGTATATTTATTCACAGGGCTGAATAAATATACCATGACCATGTCTGTCGGTATTGTGGGATTTCGCGGGTACAGCGGAGCCGAACTGGTGCGCATTCTGAACCGACATTCCTATACGGAACCGGTGCTGATGGAGCATCGCAGCGACTCGTCCGCGCACCCGGCCCCCCGACGCTCCAAAGCTCTGAAAACAATCGGCTGCACGGCTGATGCGGTTCACTCCAACGGCATAAAAGCGGTTTTCCTTGCCACCCCGCCCGAGGTGTCGATGGACCTTACGCCCTCGCTGCTGGAAGCTGGGGCCGTAGTCATCGACCTCAGCGGCGCGTTTCGGCTCCGCACTGCTGAGACCTACAAGCGCTGGTACCGGGAAGAGCACACCGCCGCCGCGCTGCACAGCCTGGCGGTGTACGGGCTCCCGGAGTTTTACCGCGACCTCATCCGTGGAGCCAAACTAGTCTCGAACCCAGGCTGCTACCCTACGGCCGCCAACCTCGCCATCGCGCCCCTTGTGAAGGCCGGCGTCGTCGACCGCGCGGCCGGAATCGTCTGCGACGCCAAATCGGGCGTCAGCGGGGCGGGGCGTAAGCCGTCACTAAAGACCGCGTTCTGCGAGGTCATTGAGAACTTCTCGGCTTACTCGCTGCTCGACCACCGGCACGTGCCGGAAGTTCTGATGAACTCGGGACTCGAAGAATCGGAATTCAGTTTCGCTGCGCAACTGATCCCGATCGACCGCGGCATTCTCGAAACGATTCACTTCCGGGGCGCCGACGGCGGTCTCACCGCTGCGCGCATTGTCGAGATCTACGAGCAGGCCTATTCAAACGAGCCGTTCGTGCGACTGTACGATCCGGGCGTGATTCCCGATCTGCACGCCGTTCAGCACACCAATTTCTGCGACATCGGCGTGAAGTACGATCCCGCGACGCGGCGTGGCGTGGTGGTCAGTTGCATCGACAACCTTGTGAAAGGCGCGGCGGGGCAGGCTGTACAGAACCTGAATCTGGTGTTTAGCTGGCCTGAGACCGAGGGCCTGCTGTGAAGCTGCTGATCAAGCTGGGAGGCACGCTGCTGGACGACGCGGACTCTCGCCGCCGGCTGGCTGCCGAACTCGCGCAGCTTCGCCGCGACGGCCACGCTCTGGTTGTGGTGCACGGGGGAGGGAAGCAGATGACGCGCTTCCTGGCCGAGCGCGGCGTCGAGAGCAAGTTTGTGAACGGGTTGCGCGTAACCACTCCCGATGTGGTGGATGCGGTGTTGAAGGTGTTTGCCGGCAGCGTGAACCATGAACTGGTGGCGTCGCTGGTAGAGGCCGGAGCCATGGCAGTGGGGCTCAGCGGGATCGACGCGGAGCTCGCGGTGGCGGAGCAGCTCGACCCGGCTCTGGGTGCGGTGGGGCGCGTGGTGCGGTCGAATCCTGCCGTGCTGAACACGCTCACGCGTGACGGGTTTGTGCCGGTGATCGCCTGTGTTGCCGGAGGCGCGGGGGCGCAGGTGTTCAACGTGAATGCCGACCTGATGGCAGTGGCGTGCGCGGTCAGTTTTCAGGCCGACCGGCTGATCTTTCTCACTGACGTGCCTGGGGTAAAAGGTGCGGACGGGGAGGTCATTCCGTCGCTTCGTCCGACCGATTGTATTCATCTTATAGAGACAGGTGTCGCGACGGGCGGCATGCAGGCCAAGCTGAACGCGGCTACCGACGCGCTGAAGGGCGGCATTGGGCAGGTTGTGATTGCGCCGGGCGCGATGGAGCGCGCGGCAGCCCGCATTCTGGCGGGCGAAATCATCGGCACCCGGTTAGTGTCGCAGGAGGCCAGTCATGCGTAACGTCCTAACTCTGGAAATGCCCGCGGAAAGCCCGTTCAATATGGATCTGTCCAGCCGCGTGCTGTTCGAACAGCCGGCGCTGACGATTCGGAAGGCCTCCATGCTCGACATCCATCCGCTGTTGCGGCTCATCAACGGCTATGCCGCGAAGGGCATCATGCTGCCGCGCACCGAGTTTGAAATGTCGGAGAATATCCGCGACTTCATGCTCGCGTTTGAGGGCGACCAGCTGGTGGGTTGTGGCGCGCTGCATTTTTATACGCCGACCTCGGGCGAGGTGCGGTCGCTCGCAGTCGAGCCCACGGCCAAGAGTCGCGGCGTTGGCCGGGCCATTGTCGTGGCGCTCGACAAAGAGGCCCGTGATTGCGGCCTTCATACGATCTTCGCGTTCACCTACGTTCCTGGCTTTTTCGGCAAACTGGGCTTCATTGAGGTAGAGCGCGGGGAACTGCCGCTGAAAGCGTGGAAGGACTGCCTGCGTTGCCCCAAGTTCGCCTGCTGCGACGAAATCGCGGTGGTGAAATACCTGGTGGAGCAGCCGTCTATGGACCACCAGCCGGTGCACCTGATGCCGGGTCTGATCCACTTACCCGTACTGCGCGGCTAGCGTCGATATAATCGAAGCGTGACCCGCTCCCTGCTGTGCCTTCTTTTCGCGACACTCCTTCTTGCAACCAACGGATGCAAGAAGGCTGGCGAAAACAAAGAAGCCGTTCGCGATGGTGTTTTGCAACACCTGTCGAAGAACGCCGCTCTCGACGTCAATTCGCTCACCATCGACGTTACTGACATCAAGTTTCAGGGGGATGAGGCAACGGCTGCCGTGTCGATTAAGCCTAAGTCTGCGCCTGAACAGGGCATGTCCATGAGCTACACGCTGGTGCGCAAGGGCGACAAGTGGGAAGTTAAGGGCAAGGCCGCCGGGCATGGCGGTGGTGGGGCCATGGGCGCCGCACCTCCGACCGATCCGCCGCCTGCCTCCGGTACCCCCGAACCCAAGGGCGCTCTCGGCGATGCACCCAAAGCACCGGCAGCGGGCGGTGGCGATCTGCCCCCGGGCCATCCTCCGGTGAACACGCCACCGACGTCGAAGAAATAAGCGCTGTGCGTCGATCCGCATGAAGCGCGTTGCCGTTTTAGGTGGTGGTCCCGCGGGAGCGTTCGCGGCTGCGCGCCTTGCCTCGGCCGGGATCTCGACCATGCTGCTCGATGAGAAGCTGGCATGGGAAAAGCCCTGCGGCGGTGGCCTGACGTGGAAGGCGTGGTCACAGTATCCGTTCCTTATGGACAACGCCACGCCGCGCAAGTCCGTTCGGCGCACGTATCTTACCTGTGGCCCCAAAGCATCGGCCACGCTCGACCTGACTGAGCCGCTGCTGATCTACTCTCGTTTCGACCTGAACAACATGCTGCTGCGCCGGGCCGAGGCTGCCGGTGCGGCCATTGAGAAGGCCCGCGTGACGGGTCTGGAACGGCGTGGCGCGGGCTGGAGAGTGCGGACGAAAACGGGCTCGATTGACGCCGAACACTGCATCGTCGCGACAGGCGGGCGCAACGGGCTTCGCGACGTCGGTACCCAGTGGACGCAGGCCGATACCCTGACCGCGCTGGGCTACTTTATCCCGGCTGAGCAGGACCACGTCGACCTTCACTTTTTCCCCGGATTCGAGGGCTACATCTGGATTTTTCCGCGGCAGGGGCACTTGTCGGCAGGCATCGCGGGCAAGGGGAAACCGGCTACCGAGATGCGCGCGCTGCTCGACCGCTATCTGGCTGACAAGGGCATTTCGTCGCGCGGGGCGACGTACTATGGGCACATGATTCCCTCGCTCGATCAGCCGTCATGGCGCCCGAATCGGGTGGCTGGCGAGGGCTGGCTGGCGGTCGGCGATTCGGCTGGGCTGGTCGACCCGGTGACCGGAGAAGGCCTGTACTACGCGATGCGCTCCGGCGACCTCGCCGCCGATGCAATTCTCGCCGATTCCGGTAACGCCGCGTCCGTCTATCGCGACGTATTGTGGAGCGAGTTTGGCGCGGATCTGGAAACAGGCGCGCGGCTCGCCAAACGGCTGTTCCTCGGCAACTTTTTTTTCGCCGGAGTGTCCACCCGGATGATCCAATTCCTGCGAAGGTCTCCGACGATCCTTCAGGTCGTTCAGGATTTATTTGCGGGGACGCAGAGCTACCTCGACCTCAAGTCGAGGCTGATGCAGAACAGAGGCCGCGTGCTGCGAGAAATCGCGCTCGGCCACAGCGACTGACCGGGAGGACGAATGGGATCAATGTGGAAGGACGTCATCGTTGTCGGGGGTGGTCCAGCGGGCTCGGTAACGGCCCGCCAACTGGCGCAGCGCGGCTGCAACGTTCTTCTCCTCGACGCCCGAACATTCCCACGGGAGAAGCCCTGCGGCGGCGGAATCCAGCACCGGTGTCTGCGCTACCTGCCGGATGATTTCGCCTCGGTCACCAAAGCCGCCTGCACTTCCGTGCGGCTGACGCACGGACTGCGCTCGACCATGGTGAAACATGCGGGCCGCCCAGTTGTGCATTGCGTCAATCGCGCGGAGTTCGACCATTTCCTGCTGGAGAAAGCTCGATCCTCAGGCGCGGGTGTGCAGGAGGGCGTGCGCGTGCTCGGGGTACGGCCCGATCCGGACGCGGTAACGGTAGAGACCACTGCGGGTATGTTCCGGGCGCGATATGTGGTCGCCGCGGACGGTGCCAACAGCATTGTGAATCGCAACCTCAACGGCCGGAGCAACTTCCAGTGGCAGACGGCCCTTTACGCCGAATGCGACGTGAAGCGGATCGGTGGCGCATCGGCGCCCGATCCTGAAGAGCTGCGCATAGACGTGAACAGTCTGCCGTCGGGCTACGCGTGGCTGTTCCCCAAGGGCAACAAGGTGAACATCGGCGCAGGCGGGCCTAACCGGTTCGCGCGCCTGCTGACTAAGTATCTGAGCGCCTTTCTCAAGTCGGACGGCTACTCGGTGGACGACCTGAAGTGGCGCGGTCATCAGCTTCCCACCATGACTCGGCGAACTGTGTTCGCGAAGAGTAACTTGTTTGCGGTCGGCGACGCGGCGGGTATGGTGGAGCCTCTGACCGGGGAAGGCATCTCCTACGCCTGTCATGCGGCGCATCTGGCCGCAGCCGCGATCGCCACGCATTTCGGCAGAGCCGAGGCCGAAGCCGCCTATACCCGCGACGTGATCGCGGAGATCCGGTCGGAACTGGTGTGGAGCCAGAGAATCGTCCTGTTCTCGACGCTGTTCCCCAAGGCGTTCTGCGCCGCTCTGGCAAGCGATAAGGCGTGGCTGCTGTTCTTTCGCGTCATTACCGGAGAACTTACGTTCCACGATCTGGAGCAGAATCTGCTCGGCTGGGTTCGCAACTTTGGACCGTTGCTGGAGGCGGCCGGGCGGCTGCGTGAGCACGCGCTGCGCCTGTCGCGGGAAGTGGAACGGGCAGACCGTAACCTTGAGGCTCTTAACCGGGCCGGCGCGGTTTACGCGGACTAACTGACTTACTCGGACTTAGCGCGCTCCGAGGCGGTCCACTTACACAGCGTTTCGATCTCCGCGTCGGATGGACGAGCCTGCGGGTGGAGTATGAGGAACGGCGCCAGCGGCATCTTACGGGCTTTGGCCTGAATGCACATGTCTTCCAGCTTGTCCTCGCGCTCGGAAACCACCTCTTCGGGAGGATGGGCGAGGGTCTCGAGGCTGGCGCCCCGCTTCGGTCTGTCATTCCGCGGGTCGGCCGCGGTGCCGAACTGCGCAGCCACGAAACCCAGCACCAACAGTAAGGCCACTAACACGAAACCACGCAGAAGGAACTTCACCCCTGTAAGGGCGTACACCTGGCACTCTGCGTTTCGCGTTTACAAACCTTTAACGCGCCGGACTTCCTCTGTGAGCGCCGGCACAACATCGAACAGGTCCCCGACGATCCCGTAGTCGGCTACTTCGAAGATGGGCGCCTCCGGGTCCTTGTTGATGGCTATGATCGTCTTCGCGCCTTTCATGCCAACCAGATGTTGAATCGCGCCGGAGATTCCGATGGCCATGTAGACCTTCGGCGAGACGGTCTGACCGGAGCTGCCCACCTGCCGTTCCATCGGAAGCCAGCCGTTATCGCAGATCGGCCTGGACGCCGCCAGTTCGGCGCCCATCGCCGACGCGAGCGCTTCCACCATCGAGATGTTTTCCTTCTCCCGGATGCCTCGGCCGACCGACACGATCAGTTCCGCCGAAGTCAGGTCCAGCGCCCGTGCCGACTCGCGGAACGGAGCTTCTGATTTGCTGCGGATCGAAGCGGCGTCCACTTCAGGCGCGACGATCTCGACGACTGCGGCGTCGGCTGACGGGACCAGCTGATCGGCTCGATACGCGCCTGCCTGCACCGATGCAAAATACGGGCCTGCGCCGGTGAACTCGACGTCCGCGTTGAGCTTGCCCTGGAAAAGCTGCCGCACAAACACTGGCCGGCCGCCCTTGCCTGAGCACCGTACTTCCACGACGTCGGACAGCAGGACTGTGCCGAAGCGCGTCGCCACCCGAGGCGCAAAGTCGCGCACCTGGTACGTGTGCGGGAACAGCACATACTGCGCGCCGGTTCGCTGCACCAGCGACTGCACGGCTGGTACGTACGCATCGGGCGTATACTGCGCCAGCGCCGCGCCATCCAGCGCGTAGACGTGCTGCAACTGATACGCCGCCACGTCCGACGCCAGCTTCTCGATACCGCGCCCGAGCACCGCCGCATAAACCGGCAGCTCCAGCGTCGACGCCATGGCCTGGGCCGCAGCCAGCGTCTCAAACGACATGCGGTGGAACTGACCGCCGCTCTGTTCCATCACCACAAGAATGCTCACAGCGCACGCACCTCGAATCGCAATTTCTCTACAAGCTTCGCCGCCTGCTCCTTCGGCGAACCCTCCAGCATTTGCGTCGACTTCGACTTATGCGGCAGGTACACGCGAGATATGCGCGCGACGGGATCGGCCGAGACGCCCAGATCGCTGAGGCTCAGCGTGCGCACTTCCTTCGACTTCGCTTTCTTGATGCCCATCAGCGTGGCGTAGCGCAGCTTGCTGCTGCCCGACTGGATGGTAAGGACAGCGGGCATCGGCAGCGCGATGTTCTGATACCAGCCGCCCTCCAGCTCGCGCTTCACGCGGATGCCGGAGCCCTCCACTTCGACGCTCATGATGATGGTGGAATGCGCGTAGCCCAGGAGCTCGGCCAGCACGACGCCGGTCTGGCCGTAGCCGAGGTCGTCCGACTGCAGGCCGGTAAGCACCAGGTCCGGCTTCTCGCTTTCGACAGCCTTCGCGAGGACACGCGCAATGCCGAGCGTGTCCAGCTTGTCGACACCGTCATCGGCGATGTGGATGGCGCGGTCGGCGCCTTTGGCCAGGGCTTCACGAATGGTGGTGGTGGCGCGTTCCGGGCCTGCGCACAGAGCGATCACCTCACCGCCGTTCTTCTCCCGCAACTGCAAGGCGGATTCCAGGGCATACGCGTCCGGCTCATTAATCTCCCACGTAAGATCCGCTTCCTGAATCCACGAACCTTCTGCACGCAGAAGAGAATCGCGCGCCGGAACTTGTTTGATGGCAACAACGATCTTCACACGCGCATCATAGCGCGGTGTCTCACTTCGCCGATGCTTTGAACACCGGCTTCAGGCCGACGTGATGCGCAAGGAATGCCATCACGTCGGCGCCTTCATCAATCTCCATCGACTGCGGCTTGCCCGCGCCATGTCCGGCTTCCGTCTGGATGCGGATCAGCACAGGCGATTCGCCCATCTGGGCCGACTGCAGAGTCGAGATGAACTTGAAGCTGTGGGCCGGAACCACGCGGTCGTCATGATCGGCCGTTGTCACGATGGTCGGTGGATAGGCAACTCCAGACTTCACGTTGTGATACGGCGAGTACGCGTAGATCGCCTTGAAATCCTCCGGGTTGTCGGGCGAGCCGTAATCCGACTGCCAGCCCCAGCCAATCGTGAACTTGTGGAAGCGCAGCATGTCGAGCACGCCCACCGCGGGAGCCGCCGCGCCGAACAGTTCCGGCCGCTGCAGCATCACTGCCGCGACGAGGAGTCCGCCGTTGCTGCCGCCGGAGATAGCGATCTTCTTCGGCTGCGTATACTTCTCTTTCACCAGATGCTCGGCTGCTGCGATGAAGTCGTCGAACACGTTTTGTTTGCGGCTTTTGGTGCCGGCCAGGTGCCACTCGCGGCCATACTCGCCGCCACCGCGCAGGGCCGGGTGCGCGATCATGCCGCCCATCTCCAGCCAGGTGATCCACTTCGGGCTGTACGCCGGAGTTGCGGGGAGGTTGAACCCACCGTAGCCGTACAGCAACACCGCGTTGTTGCCGTCGCGCTTTGCGTCTTTCCGCATGGTCAGGAACATGGGAACACGAGTCCCGTCCTTGCTGTTGTAGAACACCTGCTCCGTCTTGTACTGCGAGAGGTCCACGGGTACTTTCGGCTGCTTGAACAACGTGCTCTGGTGGGTCTTCAGGTCGAAGCGGTAGACGGATGCGGGGAACGTGTAGCTGGTGAATGTGTAGAACGTTTCGGTGTCGTCCTGACGTCCGCTGAATCCAGCGGCGACACCCATGCCAGGTAGCTTCACTTCGCCGGTTGGCTTGCCTGTGCCGTCGAAGAGCTTCACGACGGTGCGCGCGTCTTTCTTGTACTCGGCCACAAACTGCCCGGTGAAGTAACTCACGCCCGAAAGCGGATCCGTCGACTGGGGAATCAGCGTCTTCCAGTTCGGCTTCTCCGGCTTAGTGAGATCGATCTCGATTACGCGCCCGCGTTCGGCGTCCAGCGACGTTCTGAAGAAGAGCCGCGTGCCTTCAGAGCCGATGTAATCGTAATCGGCGTCGAACTTCGGCAGCAGCTCCACCCACTTGTCGCCCTTCACCTTGCGGTAGAACCACGCGTCGTTGCGGTCTGAACCTTTGCCGATGTGCAGCATCAGGTACTTGCCGTCCTCGGTCTCAAAGGCGTAGTACATCCAGTTCTTTTCCGACTCGCGGAAGAAGATCAGTTTGTCCTCGGCCTGCGGCGTGCCCAGCTTGTGGAAGTACGACTTCTGATTCACGTTGGAATCCTGAAGACGGGTCTTTTCGCTGGGTTCGTCGTAGCGGTTGTAGTAGATGCCAGTGCCGTCCTCAGACCACGCCATTCCGGAGAACTTCACCCACTTCAGCCGGTCCGGCAACTCGCGTTTCGTGTCGATGTCCATGAACGCGACTTCCATCCAGTCCGACCCGGCTTTCTGCAGCATGTAGGCCATTACCTTGCCATCTTTGCGCTTGCTGGTGCCGGAGAGTGAGAGCGTTTTGTCCGCAAATTTGTTCGGATCCAGCAGCACCTCGCCTTCGCTCGCCAGCGAGTTCGATACGTACAACACGGCTCGGTCCTGCCTGCCGTCGTGCCGGCTCCAGAAGTACCGGTCGCCCGACCGGGACACGGCGGAATAGCGCTCGTAGTTATAGACCTCCGACAGTTTCGTGAAAATGGGGCTGCGTTCGGTCAGCGAATCCAGATATGGTTTGGTGACTTTGTTCTGTGCCCTGACCCACTCCGCGGTTTCCGCCGAGTTGGCGTCTTCCAGCCAGCGGTATGGATCGGCGACGTTTACTCCGTGCAACACGTCGACTTGATCCACCTTGCGGGTTTGGGGGTACTGGATCTTGTCAGCGGCACCCACTGTCAGGGCTCCTGCGAGAACAAATGGAAGAACTCTCATTTGGGCTTAGATTACCGCAGCCTGGCAGACGGTATATAGTTCCTCTCATGCGATTTTTGCTTGTGGTCACTCTCTGTTTGATGCCGGCGATGCACGCACAGTCGCTTCGTGGCTGGACGCAGGGCAAAGGATTCGGCTGGGTGTATGGCGCGGCGGATGAAATTGGTGCCCTGAACGCGGTCAACACGCCGGATCGAATCCTGGCGGCGATGCGCGATGTGAAAACTGGCAAGGTGTATGACCTGGGTGTGCGCGTCGACCGGACGTCGTACAAGTGGCCTGGTCATTCGCCGACCGAGATCATGTCTTTCCGAAGCCCTGTGGGTCTGAAGACCGGAAAGGATCTGAGCCTGTTTGCCAGTCATCCCGGCGGCGTCGCGTTCCACAGCTGCGCGCTCTTTATCTCGGATAACCTCGGTACGCAGATCGACGGACTGGCGCATATCACCAGCGGCTCCGACAACCACTGGTACAACGGCTTTCGCGAGAGCGATCATGGTACCGACTTCGGGGTACGCAAGGCCGATGCCGACAGCATTCCGCCGATCATCGCGCGGGCCATCCTGATCGATGTCGCGGGGGCGAGGAAGGTGGATTCCCTGCCGCCTCACTTCGGGATCGGGTCGAAGGAACTGCAGGCTGCCCTGGCTGCGCAGAAGATGGACGTAACACCGGGCGATATCGTCCTGATCCGCACCGGCACGCTACGCTACTGGGGCGAAACCGGTTCCGATCACGCGAAGATCGCCGCGGCCGACAGCGCCGGGCTGACGCTGGAGGGCGCGAAGTGGCTGGTGGAGCAGAAGGGTGCGGTGGCCATCGGCGCCGATACCAGCGGGCTCGAGGTCGACGGCGACATCAAGGTGCACGAGTATCTTCTGGTGGAGCAGGGCGTGCACATTCTTGAGTTCCACAATCTGGAGGATCTGGCGCGCGACAAGGCGTATCGGTTCACCTACATGGCGATGACGAACCGCCTGAAGGGGACGGTAGCCGGGACTGCCCTCCGCCCAGTCGCGATTCGCTGAGGCGCGCGTGGGACCATGGAACTTCGCAGCCTGATGGACCCCCACTACAAACTTGTCATCTTCGATCTCGACGGCACGCTGATTGATTCGAAGCTGGATCTGGCGCATGCCGTGAACGCGACCCGTACCCACATGGCTCTCGGGCCCTTGTCTCACGAGCTGATCTATTCGTATGTCGGCAACGGGGCTCCGGTGCTGATTCGCCGGGCTCTGGGCAATGAGGCGTCGCAGGCCGATGTCGACGCGGCGCTGGAGTACTTCCTGAGTTACTATCGCGAGCACAAGCTCGATTACACGGTGCTGTATCCCGGTGTGCGCCAGTCGCTCGATGAGCTTCGCGATGCGGGAGTGCGGATGGCCGTGCTGACCAACAAGCCGTTCCGCATCAGTCGCGAAATTCTGGACGGGCTGGGCGTCGGGCCGCATTTTTTTCAGGTGTATGGCGGGAACAGCTTTGAGCAGAAGAAGCCCGATCCGGTGGGCATCCACGCGTTGCTTGTCGAATCGGGAATCAGTGCTCTGGAAGCGATGATGGTCGGTGACAGCGGTGTCGACATCCAGACCGCGCGCAATGCGGGCATCGCCGCCGTGGGCTGTTCATGGGGTTTTCAGCCCGAATCGCTGCTAATCGACACGCCCGATTACCTCATCGAAAACATGACGGAACTTGCCGGGATCGTCCGGTCTCCCTCAACCGTCCGACTGGACGCTATCATATAAATTCCACGATGCGCACTTATTTTCTCGCGTGTGCAGCGGCCGCGGGTTGTTTCTTCCTGGGCTCCTGCAAATCCTCGGCTCCCCCGAATGCCGCTGCACAGGTGAACACTCGCACCATCACCTACGCCGACATTGACAAACAACTGGAGTTGCAGAACGCCGGTTCGCAGGAGCGCCCGGCGGGCGACGAACTGTCGATCCGGAAGCTGGAGCTTCTCAGGACCCTGGTCGACCAGGAGATCATGCTGCAGAGGGCCGAGAAGCTGAGCCTGATGGCCACCGACGCGGACATCGAAGCCAAGCTCAACGAACTGAAGGCGCCGTACACGAAGGAAGACTTCCAGCGGCAACTGGATATGCGGAAGATGTCAGTGGATGATTTGAAGGCGCAGATTCGCCGCGACCTCAGTGTCCAGAAGCTGTTCAACAAAGAGATCACGTCGCGCATCACCATCTCCGACCAGGAGATCACCGAGCACTACAACTCGAACAAGAGCAGCTTCAATCTGCCCGAGCCTCAGATGCGGCTGGCGCAAATCGTGGTGACTCCTACTGCCGACGCCAATATTCGCAATCTGAAGAACGACAACGCGACCACGCCCGAGGCTGCGCGCAACAAGATTCAGACGCTGGAAGCCCGGCTCCGCCAGGGTGAGGATTTCAACGCGCTCGCGCAGAATTTTTCCGAGGATCCGAACTCGGCGCCCAATGGCGGCGACCTTGGCTGGATTCCCGAGTCGGCGCTGGAGAAGGCTGACCCTGGTGTGCGCCGCGTTGTCGCGGGCCTGCAGCCTGGCCAGACCACCGGCATTATTGGAACGCCTGACGGCTACCGGATTATCAGGCTGATCGTACGTGAGCCGGCTGGCCAGCGCGAACTCGGCGATCCGAAGGTGCAGCAGAATATCCGCGAGACCCTCATGAATCGCAAAGACCAGCTTCTTCGCGCGGCTTATTACGAAGTCGCACGAAATGAGGCCAAGGTCACCAACTACTACGCCGAGACAGTCTTCCAGAACAAGAGCGGCGGTAAATAGAGCGCGGCTTTGGCCCCGACATCCTCTTCCCATCTGCGCGGGCGGCCTCAGACAGAAGGATAATGGCAGCATGCCCACCGTCAAAGACTCCTACGAAACGGACTTCTTCGAGTGGACCCGCGAAACCGCGGAAAAGATCCGGCAGGGGTCATTTAGCGCCATCGACCTGGAGACTCTTGCGGAGGAGGTCGAAAGTTTGGGCAGTCGCGATCAGCGGGAAGCTCTTCGGCGGCTATTTCAGTTACTGCTTCACCTGCTCAAGTGGCGGTATCAGGCTGAGTACCGAAAGCGCGTCGGCGAAGCCAGTTGGCGACAGTCGATCGACAATCAGCGCGACGCGCTCGAACGTATCTTCGTGGCGTCCCCCAGTCTGCGGAGGTTTGTGCTGGAGAACTGGCAAATGGAATTCGGTCGAGCGAGAAAGCGTGCAGCCAGTCAGACCGGACTGTCACTGATTGCCTTCCCAACGGAGTGCCAATGGACGCTGGAGCAGATCCTCGATGAAGACTTTTTCCCCGAGGACTGAGCCTGTTTCCTCTGCACGGGCGGCCTCAAACAGAAGGATAATGGCAGTATGCCCACCGTCAAAGACTCCTGCGAAACGGATTTCTTCGAGTGGACCCGCGAAACCGCGGAAAAGATCCGCAATGGCGATTTCTCTACGATCGACCTTGAGGCTCTCGCCGAGGAGGTCGAGGATTTGGGTCGACACGACCGCCGCGAAGTTCGCAGCCGCATTAAACAGATACTCATTCACCTGCTCAAATGGCATTTTCAGCCGGAGTATCGCCGGGATTTCGGTGAGCGCAGCTGGCGCACGTCGATTCAAAATCAACGTGGGGAGTTGCTTGAAGCGCTTGAGGAATCCCCGAGTCTGCGTCGGTTCCTGCCTGGTGCTCTTGCCGAAGTTTACCCGAAAGCCGTCGCAGGGGCTGTCGATGAAAGTGGCCTGCCAGCAGCGTCATTTCCGAGTGAGTGCCTCTGGACGCTGGACCAGATTCTGGATCGGACGTTCTTCCCGGACTGAGCCTATTTAAACCACGGGGCCGTAGCGGGCGGCGTCGGCTTTCCGTCGACGGTATGCGGCTCCATAAGCTCCGTCCGAGTCCCGTCGGGGTCGTACAAATTCATCTGCCGTTTGCGATTCACGCCCGTGCGAATTTCCAGCGGCCTGGTATAACCCGTGGCACCGGCACGGGGCTGTATCGCGGCCAGCGACTTCTCAATATCGGGTACAGACAAACAAATATGATGGGCGGTCCCGCGCTTTGTCGGCTCGGGGACAGGATCGTGCAGCATCAGCTCAATGTAATCCTCACCGTCGGGGACGCGCATGTTGACCCAGCTCAGAACCTTCCCGTCCCTCGACCCGCGCCACGTCTCCTCGAACCCGAGCACCTCGCGATAGAACTTCATCTCCGGTTCCAGCGAATTGACGATGATGCCGACATGCATCATGCCCGTAGACACGCGGCTCGCCGGCACGGCCTTGCCCTTGTCGCGCACGGACCATCCATCAGGCAGATACTCGACGATCTCTACTGTGTGGCCCGCCGGGTCCTTGATATTAAAATTTGCATTACCGATGCGCCCGCGGCCCACCTTCTCGGGTACTTTGACGCCCTTCGACGCCAGGTATTTCCGCATTGCTTCGGCATCGTCAACCTCGATGGAAATGTGATTCAAGCGGTCCGAGTCGGGCGTGCGCTCCGGCGAGAGCTCAATGTACTGGCGTTCGTTCACCTTGACGAATGTCATGGACAGGCTGCCGTCGGGATTCTTCAGGTCGAACACCTCCTGGTACCCGAGCAATCCTGTATAGAAATTGCGGGCCTTCTCAACATCCTTCACATAAAGGGCGATGTGCGCGACTCCGGTAATCTTTGGACGCGGCACATCCTGAGCATTGGCCAGCAGCGAAGCGGCCACCACTGCGGCAACAAGGAGCCTCATGCCAGGCAGTGTATCAGGCGTCGGGAGCGGGGAAAAGTCTCGAAGAGGAAAAGGCGCGCTCCGTCGCACCATATTCCCAGAAATGCAGCAGCCTTTCGCGACCCTCGGCCGCTGTCGGACGGTGGCCCGCGGGAACCCACCACAGGCAGGTATGCGGGGCATCCATCTTCTCGAACCAGCGCCTGCGGTCCCTCAGAAATGCCGCGTGCGGAGCGGCATACATGAAATCCCGCAGCGCCTCGGGAGACGTCCAGACTGACATGTTTACAATGGTCAGCGGGTCGCCGTCAAACTCGACATCCGTGGCATTGCCGCTGTCGGACTTCAGGCGCCAGATGAACTCGGGAGCCGATTCCGCAGCCGCGTTCACCGGGTCGAGCCCGGCTACAAATGCGGGGATCCGCGGGTCGTCCAGAGGCGCCACCAGCCTGGCCACATTAATTAATCTGCGCCAACGCAAACGCAGCCATCAGTCGCCCGTCAGACTCCTGGCCAGGAACAACACATTGGCGGGCCGCTCGGCCAGCCGGCGCATGAAATACGGATACCAGGCATCGCCGTACGGCACATAGAGCCGGAGTCGAAAGCCGCGAGCCACAATCTGCTGCTGCAGTTTTCGCCGAACGCCGTACAGCATCTGGAATTCGAAGCGCTCCGGGCCGATGCCGCGCGTTCGCACAAATTCGAAACACTGCCCCACTATCGCTTCGTCATGCGTCGCGATTGCCGGATACGACCCGCGTTCCAGCACCGCATTCATTAGCTTTACGTAGTTCCTGTCGACATCCACTTTGTCCGGCCACGCCACGGCCGCGGGCTCACGATAGGCGCCTTTGCAGAGCCGCACTGGAATTCCACGTCGGTTCAATTCTTCGATATCCGCTTCACTACGATACAAATAGGCCTGAATTACGGCTCGGGTGGACGCGTACTTCGAGTGCATTTCGTGCACCAGTGCGAGGGTCCGGTCCGTGTATCCGGAATCCTCCATATCGCACTCCACGCGCGAGCCGGTGGACTGCGCCCGGCTCATCAGCTCATCCGTATTGGCGCGGCACAATTCTTCAGAAACGTCGAGCCCGAGCGACGTCACTTTCATCGACACCGTCGCGGACAGCGCGGCTGCGGCGATTCGATCCAGAGCAGCCAGATACTGGCGTTTCGCGGCGACCGCCTCCGCTTCGGTTCGTACATTTTCGCCGAGGTGATCGAGCGACGTCATCACCCCGCGGGCCTGCAGTTCCTTCGCAACGCGAAGCCCGTCCTCCAGATGCAGGCCGGCGATAAACCGCGACGTCAGCCCCTGCGCCTGCGGGGAAGTTTCCATGAAACGGCGCACGTTCTGCTGGCGCGACAAATACAGGAATGCCCCGCGCATTCCGGAAATAAACGCACTCACAAAGGGAAGCTCTCTCCACGAGCCGGAATGGTAACCGGCACGCCGTATTGTTCCTCAATGGCGCGGGCCAGCGTGGTTTGTGCCTGTAGCTCGCCATGCACGAGGAAGATTCGCTTTAGGCCCTTAACGGCGGGCTTCAGCCAGAGAAGCAGCTCACGCTGGTCGGCGTGGCCGCTCAATTCATTCAGTTTCACAACTTCGGCACGCAACCGGTACGGCTCGCCGAAGATTGGGATTTCTTTCTGCCCGTCGACGATTTTCCGTCCCAGCGTATGCTCGGCCTGAAACCCAGTGATCAACACTGTGTTTCTCGGGTCTTCCACGGAATTCTTCAGATGATGCAGAATTCTGCCCGCTTCACACATCCCCGATGCCGAAATCACCACATAAGGTCCACGCAAATCATTCAGCGCTTTCGATTCCTGGACGTCCTGAATGTACTTCAGCCGTCCGAACATGAATGGATCGTCACCGCGGGCAACATCGCTCGATGCCTCGGCATCGTAAGCCTCCTGGTGAGAGCGAAACACGCTGGTGGCTTTAACCGCGAGCGGGCTGTCGACAAAGACAGGCAGATTGGGAATTCGTTTGGCTTCGGCGAGCTGGTTCAGAACATACACCAGTTGCTGCGTCCGGCCGACGGCGAACGCCGGCACCACGATTTTTCCGCCCCGGGCGGCCGTGCGGTTGATGGTGTCCGCGAGCCGGTCCGCCACCCGGCCCAGATCCTGGTGAAGCCGGTCGCCGTACGTGCTCTCCATGATCAGGTAATCCGCCGCGGGGCACGGTTCGGGGTCGGGAATGATCGGCAGGTTCGGTCTGCCGACATCGCCTGAGAACACCAGTCGAACTTTGCGTTCGCCCTCCTCGATATTGAGGGCCACTATGGTCGACCCCAGCATGTGTCCGGCGTCGAACGACTCGTAGGTCACCCCTTCGCCGATCTCCGTCGGCATGTGCAGCAACACGCGGCGCATCAGTGGGAGCAGTTTCTCTACGTCCGGCGTACTGTAGACGGGCTCGACTGCCTCCTTCGAATCGGTCCCCAGCAAAGCCTTCTTGCGCCACGCGTGCTTGTTGACGAACTCGGCGTCTTTCTCCTGGATGTGGGCTGAGTCCAGCAGCATGGGCTCGCACAGATCGGCGGTAGCTGGAGACGTCCAGATGGGTCCGTCGAAGCCGTTCTTCACCAGCGAAGGCAGATTGCCTGAGTGGTCGATATGTGCGTGGGAAAGAACAACGGCCCGCACGGAGCGGGCCGGGAAGGGAAGATGACTGTTGATCTCGCGAGCCTCACGGCGGCGACCCTGGTAGGTGCCGCAGTCGAGGAGGTAGTTTGCGCCCCCGGCTTCCACCAGGTGCATCGAACCGGTTACTGTCTGTGCGGCGCCCCAAAATGTGAGCTTCATCAAACTCAGCATGGCACGCCGGACCGAAAGTAGCTACTTAGCGACCACCGCCGGCACCGCGACCACCACCACCGCCGCCGCCGTCACCACCGCGGGCGCCAGCTGCGGCTGCTGCCGGTGCGCTCGAGACTGCCGGGGCTGACATCGTGCTGCCGCTGCTATAGGAACCGCCGCTGCTGCGACCGCCCATGTCGGACATGCCGCGTCCGGCGTCCATGCCACCACCGCCGAAGCCGCCGGAGGACGGAGAATTGTAGACGGGCCGGTAAAACACATTGGCCACGGCGCCGGGGCTGAAGTAGGAATAGCCGAAGGGGCTGTGATACAAACCGCGGTACGGCATGTAAGTGAACATACCGAAGTACGGGTTGTACATCCAGTTGCTGTACGCCATGGAAGTGCCGTTATCGTAAGTGCGTTTGGCGGCGGAGAGGTTCGCCGAGGCGATGTAGCCCGACCGGCGGGACGCCCAGCGGTAGAACGCATCGGTCTCTTCCTTGTCGAACTTCGACTGAACGATGACCGCCGTGTTCAGGGTCGCTTCCTTGCCTTCCTTCACGGTTACGGTCTGGCCGCCTGCAACGGCAAGTGCCGAGCCGTTGTACACGCGCACCTGAGCCGGGCTGAAGTCAATGCGATAGAGGCCGCGCCTGCCCAGATCCAGTTTGGTCTCGCCGACCGCAACGCTCAGCGCCGAGTTCTTCTCGGCTTCACTGACTTCGATCAGCAGCGAGCCGCCAGTGATGCCGAGCTGCGTGTCCAGAATATCGTTCTTAACAAGGCGGACGCCGCTGTTCTCCGCAACGCGCATGAAAACGCCGGGGCTGAGCAGAACCTCCGCGCGGCCCATTGTAGTCTTAAGCTCAGCGCCTTCCTTCATGGCAGGAAAGTCGGCGGAGTTTTTCTTGACCACTTCCACACCGTCCAGCGTGACGACGCCTTCCGTGTAGTGGATCATTCCCGATTTGGCGGAAATGACGTCCTGAGCGCAAGCGGCGCCTAAGCTCACCGCAACCAGTAATGCTGCCCTGTAGAACGACATCGGAACGCCTCCTAACCTAATACTACGCTGAAATCCGGCTGTCCGCTGGATTCCCCCGAAGATCAGACGAGGTGGAACCATAAAAAAGGTACGGGGCAGACCGGAATATCCCGGCCTGCCCCGTATTCTTCGAACAAGCGATCCCGTTAAAAGAAGAAGCGGGCACCGAACTGGACCTGCAGAGGGCTGGACTGCTGGGTGGTGGTAGCGGCGTTGTACAGGCCCGCGGCGTTCTTCAGCAACATAAAGTTGGGGTTGACTACAGCCGCGGAGCCGTCGGCATTCACTCCGAGTCCGTAGTTGGCCACCGTCCCGCCGCCCGTCGGCGAGTTGAAAACCACGTTCTCGCTGTTAAAGACGTTGAAGATTTCCATCGAGAACTGGAGCCGGCGCCGCTCGCCCATCGGGAAGCTCTTCAGCAGCCGGAAGTCGGTCTGCGTGATACCCCGGTTGCGGAATGCGTTGCGCTGGAACACCACTCCCGGAGAGCGGAAAGGCCGGTCCGTGTTTGAGTTGTCGGTATTCGCATCAACGCCGACAATCGCGTTCAAAGGCACCCCGCTGCGCGACCGGTTCGTGGCCGAAAGGTCGAAGCCCCACGGCAGCGTAACCACGCCGTAGGTGTTGAACAGGTGCCGCGCATCCAGACGAGAGTAGTTGTAATCCGACTTCAGGTCATACACGTTCTGGTAATCGACGCCGCCGGCATCGCGTTCCAGGTCGGAATCCGAGAACGTTTCCGACAGCGTGTAGTTGGCGCCGAACTGGAAGCGCTTCACCCGATACTGCGCCTGCAGCGTCATGCCGCGGTACATGGAGCGAGCCGTGCTCTCACGGACCGTATAGGTTCCCAGCGTCGGCACGGGCCGGTTGTTGCGGCTATAAATCGGGCGCTGGTCACCGGCGCGAACCGTCGGCACTGGCAGATTCCAGTCGCGATTGCGCTGCAGCCGGCTCGTATTCACGTAATTGAACTGAACACCGGCGACGAAGTTCCGGAACAGTTCGCTTTCCGTGCCGAGGCCCACCTGGAAGGAAGTCGGGTTCCTGAAGCCGGGAGCTATGACGACGGGCGAGGTTCCGATCATCGGATCCACCGTGCCCGTGGTCGGCAGACCGGAGCGGTACGCCGCTGCGCGCTGCACCACATCGATCGGAATAATCGGCAGGCTGGCAAGCGATCCCTGATTCAGGTCGTAGCCAACCGCGCGGAAGATGTCGTACACCGTTTCTCCGGTTGCCGTGTTGGGCGTGATCTGGATGGACGCGTCACCGGCCGGATTGCGGAAGTAGTTGGTGGCCGAAGAGAACAGAATCATCGGAGAGGCTGCGTAGAACAGACCCGTGTGTCCGCGAACCACCACGCGGCGGCCCGTCGAAACTGGGCTCCAGGCGAAGCCGAAGCGCGGACTCCACTGGTTCAGAGCGTTCGGAATGTTGCCAGGATCCAGCTTGCCCAGCGGGTAGCTGCCGTTCGCCACGCGCTGTACCAGCGCTGAGTTGGTGGTGTCCGGTGTCGGGTTGATCTGACCTTCCCAGCGCAGACCAAAGTCCAGCGTCAGCTTGTTGTTTACGCGCCACGAGTCCTGCCCGTAGAACGCAATCTGATGCATTTTGTACTGGGCGAGCAGGTTGCCCACCTGACGCGTGTAGTTGGCCACGTCGGCAGAGGCGAAGCGATTTGCAATGGCGCCACCCGGCGAGAGAAGATCCAGCAACGTATTCACGTTGGTGCCGTTGATGCTGAATGAGCCGAACTGGTTAAACCCGAATGCCTGGAAGGTGGACAGGTTGCTGTAATCGAAGCCGACCTTCATCGTGTGGGCGCCACGGTTGATGCTCAGGCCGTTCACGATTTGCACGCGTGTGTCGTCCTGTGTCGTCGGCAGGAAGCTCGTCGCTCCGAAGCCACCGATCACGCCAACGCCCACAGTCGGCAGGGTCGAGTTCGATTCACGTGGACGCAGCTCGTAGGTCCAGGAGAAACGTGTGTCGTTGATGACGCTCGACGAGACCAGGTGGGTGTACTGCGCGCTGCCGCCGTGGATGCGGTCGCGTTCGGTACCTTCGCGGCTCAGAGCGGCGTTGCTGAATGGGTTGAGCGCGCCGCCCACCGATACCGCGTTCTCCGCATCGTTGCGGCTGTGCTGGTAGCGCAGAGAAAGGTGATGACCCTTGTTGAACTGGTAGTCGGTACGGCCCATCGACGAGAATGCGTTGTTGGTCTGTGAGAATGGACCTTCCTGACTCTTGAAAAACTGCAGCGCGGCCGAGTTCGCCGGCGTTTCCGCCACACCCACCAGGTTCGCGAAAAACACCTGACGGGGCACATCCACTTTCTGGTATTCAGCAGCCGCAAACCAGAACCACCTGTCCTTCTTAAAAGGTCCACCGGCGCCGCCACCGTACTGCTGCAGCGTTTCGCTGGGCGTGATCTTCGTCGGCGTCGTCCGACCTGCCAGCACGATCGGGATCGGATTCTCAAGGCTCAGTTCGCGATGACGGATCTGATAAAACGCCTCGCCGCGGATCTCGTTACCGCCGGACTTCGTGATCGCGTTGAGAATACCGCCGGTCGAGCGGCCGTACTCAGCGGCGTAACCGCTGGTGACCGTCTGGAACTCCTGAATGGAGGACTGCGGTATCGTGAACGCGGCGTTGGAGCGCTCACCGCCGCGGATGCCGCCGAAGAACGGCTGGTTGTAGTCCGTGCCGTCCAGCATCACGTTCGAATTGATGCCTCGCTGGCCAACAAATGAGAGCTGGCCGCGTGACGGGTCCACCTGTACCGCGGGCGTCAGCGTCGCGAAATCCTGGAAACGGCGCCCGAGAATCGGCAGGTTCGTGATCTGCGTGCTCGTCAGGTTGGTGCTGGGCGAAGGCAGCGCGATCTGAATCAGCGACTCGCCCACTTCGATGGTCGTCGTGGTGCTCTCCACCTTAAGCCCGATATTGGCGCTCACTGCGCCACCCACCGTCAGGACTACACCCTGAACCGTCGCCGTCGCGAAACCGGTGCTCTTTGCAGCCACCTCGTACGCGCCCGGGTCCAGCAACACCGCGCGGTAATTGCCTTCCGAGTCTGTCTTCAGTTCACGCATCGAACCGGTGTCAGTGTTTTTTATGGTTACAGAGGCGTTCGACACCACCGAGCCATTCGGATCGGTTACCGTGCCCAGAATCTGCCCCTTATTCCCGTCAGCCTGAGCCCAAAGGGCCGCCAGGCTGAGTGCCATGCAAAGGACTAACCGAAGTTTACCCATATCTTTCAAAGTGTAGGAACCTCGTGTTACAGAGCGTTTGCGAAAAGATGAAAATGCGACCCTGGCGACAAACGTTAGGAAATGCATAAGGAAATGCGATGGTTGACGTTTGCCGCCTTTGGGGTCGATAATGAGTGCCTCTGTTGCTTTTGGGGGTGTAAAACTAAATGAGAGAAAAACTACGGCTGCTTAGCTTAGTGCTATTCCTTGCCACCTGTTTGCCGGTTGCGGCACAGGTTTTCTATGGATCCGTCGTTGGTACGGTCGAAGATCCTACCGGCAGCGTCGTCCCAAACACTAAAGTCAACCTACTCAGTAAGGAAACCGGCTCGTCCCGCGAAGTCAACTCGGACGAAGCGGGCCGCTACACGTTCTCAAACGTGCTTCCTGGGATTTACGACGTAAAAGCCATCGCGTCTGGTTTCCGAACTTTGACTCGGACCGACATCAACGTGTCGCCCAATACCGTTACGCGTGTCGAGGTTCGTCTCGAAGTCGGCCAGGCCGCCGAACAGGTAACCGTTTCCGCAAGCGCCGTCCAGCTGCAGACTGACAAGTCTGACGTGCGCCACGAAATCAGCGGGCAAACGTTACAGAACATCCCACTTCCTGGTTATCGGAACTACCAGAGCCTGATGGCGCTGATTCCTGGTGCCAGCCCGCCCGCGTTCCAGAACGCAGTTGTCGACACGCCGGGACGCGCGCTCCGCTCCTTTGTGAACGGGACGCCAACCAACATGAACAACACCCTGGTCGACGGCGCGGTCAACATCAATATCTGGCTGCCCCACCACGTTGCCTACGTACAGCCTGTCGAATCGATCGAAACGGTCAGCGTCTCAACGTCGAGTCGCGATGCGGAGCAGGGCATGTCAGGCGGCGCCGCGGTTACCGTCGTCACCAAAAGCGGCACCAACGATCTCCATGGCACCGGCTGGTGGTTCAACAACAATCAGCACTTCAACAGCGCTCCGACGTACTTCCGACCGGTCAACTACAACAAGCCTCTGGCGATTCTCAATATCTTCGGTGGCAACCTCGGCGGCCCGATCAAGAAGGACAAGCTGTTCTACTTCTTCAACTTCGAGCGCACTACCGAGCGAACCGGAATCTTCAGCAACTACTCCGTCGCGCCGGCTGACATGCGCGCCGGAGACTTCAGCCGCTATACGGACTTCACGATCATCTACGATCCGGCCACCGCTCCCCAGAACAATGCAGCGGCCCGCACCCCGTTCCCCGGCAATCGGGTTCCGGCGAATCGGTTCAACCCGATTTTCCCGAATATCTATAACAAGATGCCGCTTCCGAACCAGCGGTCCACCAGCGGTGATACGCTCGACCTGGTCAACAACTACGGTCTGGCCGGAACCCTGAAGCTCAACCGCAACCAGTACGACACGAAGGTCAACTACAACATCAGCAGAAACTTCATCGCCTGGGGCAAGTACAGCCGTATGGATGCGCCGGTCGAAGGCAAGTATCCATTCGGCGACCTCGGCGGCGCAGCGATCGGCACTGAAGGTAAGGGCGACACCACCACGCAAATTGCGGCGGGCGGCTTCACCTACACCTTCTCGTCGACGTTCCTCACCGACGGTGTCTATGGCTACACCCGCATGGATCAGGCAGTCACCATCCCGGGGCTGGACCGCAATATCGGCCTCGACGAGTGGAAGATCCCCGGAACCAACGGCGGTCGCCAGTTCGCGAACGATTTGCGTTATGGCAGCGCGCCTCAGCTCACCGGACTCGGATTCAGCGATCTCGGCTACACCGCGGGCTGGACCCCGGTTACCCGCGCTGAGCGCAGCTACACCTACCGGCAGAACTTCAGCAAACTGAACGGCGCGCATGAGTTTCGCTGGGGCGGTGAAATCCGCAAAATGAATCTGACCCACTGGCAGCCCGAAACGGCCAATCCCCGTGGTCAGATTTCGTTCAACGGCGGCGTCACCGCAATTCCGGGCCAAACCGTTCGGTCTCCAAACAACTTCGCGACGGCCCTGCTTGGCCTCGTGAGTTCGTACAACAAATCCATCCAGTACTTCGAAATGAAGACACGGGAATGGCAGTACTCGTTGTACTTCCGCGACCGCTGGCAGGTAAGCCGCAACTTCACGGTGAACCTCGGAGTGCAGTATGAGTTGTATCCCATGCTGAACCGCGACGGCCGCGGAATCGAGCGCTGGGACCCCGCCACAAACATCGCCAGCTTCGGCGGCCTTGGTGGCATACCCATGAACAACGGCGTCGAAATCAACAAAAAGATGTTCGCCCCGAACGTTGGCCTGGCCTACCGTATAGGCGACAAGTGGGTCATCCGTGCCGGCTACGGCATCAACTATGATCCGCTGGCACTGGGACGTCCGCTGCGCGGGCTGTACCCGGCAACCCTGACGGGTTCGTGGGTTCCCACCGTCAGCACGTTCGGCTGGTTCAACAGCATCAATGAGGGTATTCCAGACATCGCCACACCCGATCTCAGCAAGGGCAGCCTTGTGCTGCCGAACAACGTGGACATGGGCCCTCGCAGTCCCTGGGCCGGACCGCTTCATCGCGGTTATATCCAGAGCTGGAACTTTACCGTCGAGCGCCGTCTGCCGTGGAATATGATTGGCAACGCCGCCTACGTCGGTACCAAGGTCGTCCACCAGTTCATCGACCGCAACATCAACTCCAGCGGCCCTGGCGAAGATGTCAGTACCGCCAACCGTCCACTTGCCAAACTGTACGGCCGGACCATCCCAATGAACATGTGGGATGGCATTGGGCAGGGCAAGTATCATTCACTCCAGACCAGCCTCAACCGCAGCTTCGCCGGTGGGTTCCTTGCAAAGATCAACTACACCTGGAGCAAGGCGATGAACATGGCCGACGATAATGGCTGGGTGGGCCTTCGGTCCTTCAACTGGGCGCCGGCTATCAATCGCAACTACACGCTTGCAGGCTATGACCGCACGCACGCCTTCACTGCCGGGTGGAACTACGAAATCCCGGTTGGTAAGGGCAAGAAGGTTGGGCTGACCAACTCTTTCGCCAACGCAGTCATCGGCGGTTGGAAAGTCGCGGGAACGTTTATCGCTTATTCGGGAACTCCGTTCTCGGTCAGCGGCAGCGCTCAGTCTCTGCAGGCAGCCGGCAACAGCCAGACTGCCGACCTTATCGCCCCTGCCGTGAGACTGGGCGGCAAGGGACCCGGACAGCCCTACTTTGACCCGATGAGCTTCCGTGATCCGCTGTTCAGCACTGCAGCGGGCGGTGCCTATCGCTTCGGGACCATGGGGCCAAACACTCTTCGCGGACCAGGCTACTGGCAGCTCAACCCTGGCCTGTTCAAGGAGTGGATGATCAGGGAACGCACGCGTCTTGAGTTCCGCGCCGAAGCGCAGAACTTCACCAACACACCCATCTGGGGCAATCCGAACGCCGGCTCTGCGAGCCTGCGCCTGAACGCCGACGGTTCACTGAACCGCTCGGTCGCGGATCCGATCCAGAACTTCATGAGCATCACCGGCGCCTCCGCCGGACGTCAGTTCCGCTTCGGCCTGCGCCTGGCGTTCTGACCGCAGTAAACCGGAATTGGGGGCGGCACTCTACCGCCCCCGGACCGTCGCGAGTCCCCCGTCGATCCCCACCACCTGCCCTGTCATCCACTTCGCCTCCAGCACCATCACAATCGCCTCAGCCACTTCCTCCGGTTCGCCGATCCTGCCCAGCGGATGCATTGCTTCCGATGCTTTCAGCGACGCTTCGTTGCCCGTGATGCGCGCGCTCAGCGGAGTTCGAACCAGGCCCGGAGCGATGCAGTTCACCCTGATCCCGTAGCGCGCGTAGCTCGCCGCAGCCGACATCGTCAGGCCGATCACCCCCGCCTTGGCGGCCGCAATCGCGTCATGATTCATCAGCCCTACCCGGCCCGCCGCGGACGACATCAACACAATCGAGCCGCCGCCGGGCATCATCGCCTTCGCCCCCGCCCGCACCGCCGAGAATGCCGACGTCAGATTCAGCGCAATCGTCGAGTCCCACTCCGCCGCGCTGGTCTGATGCGCCGCCTTCAGCAAAATCGAACCCACGCAATGCACCAGCCCGTCGAGCCGTCCCATCTTCTCGACTGCGAACGCGACCGCCGCGTCCACCTGCGCCGGGTCGGTCACGTCGACCTCGAAGTCTACCGCCGACCTCTGCCCTCGCGCACCCACCACCACCTCCGCTCCGTGTCGACGCAGCAGCGTCACCACCGCCGACCCGATTCCGCCTGATCCGCCAAACACAAGAATGCCCATACTCGGTCCGATGCCGCCGAATCCCAACCGCGCCAAAACAAAAAGGGCGCCCTCCCGGTGTGGGAGAGCGCCCTTTTTGCAAAACGAACCCAAATGTCCTACTTCAGACGCTGGTTAACCGCATCCCAGTTGATGACGTTGTAGAACGCCGCGATATACTCCGGGCGGCGATTCTGGTACTTCAGATAGTACGCGTGCTCCCAGACGTCGAGGCCGAGGATCGGCGCGGTGCCCTCCATCAGCGGCGTGTCCTGGTTGGGGGTGGAGGTGACCTGCAGCCCGCCGTCCGCGCCGCGAATCAGCCACGCCCAGCCCGAACCGAAGCGGGTGGTCGCCGCCGCGGTGAATTTCTCTTTAAAGGTGTCGTAGCTGCCAAACGCGCTGTTGATCTGAGTTGCGATTTCGCCCGTCGGCGCGCCGCCCGCGTTCGGAGCCATCAGCGTCCAGAACAGCGAGTGGTTCGCGTGACCGCCGCCGTTGTTGCGGACCGCCGTCTTGATGGCGTCGGGCACCGCGGCCAGATTGTTGGCCAGCAGTTCCTCGAGGCTCAGACTCGCCAGTTCCGGCGCTTTGTCCAGCGCGGCGTTGAGATTGGTCACATAGGCGTTATGGTGCTTGCCGTGGTGAATGTTCATCGTGGCGGAATCAATGTACGGTTCCAGCGCCTCGGGCGCATACGGCAGAGAAGGAAGAGTAAATGCCATGCTTGCTCCTTGAAGTCGTGACTTCCGGAGTCAAGTATAGCGTTCCGTCAGCGTGCACAATAGGTTAAGTTCACATGCTCCTGCCTTTTTTGGGGGCCGCCGCGACCCTTGCCGCTGCGTACGGCCTGGGCTCCGCCGCCACGCGCCGAAGCGCCGGGTCTGCCGCGAGTCTCGCTGCCGGCGCGGCTTTGCTCAGCCTCGCCATCTTTGTTTTGATGGTCACTCATATGGCCACGACGCCGGCACTCGCTGCGGTGGTCATTGCGGGCGCGCTGCTGTTCTTTCTGCCGCCACGCGAGCAGCGCCCAGGCCTCGACGCACCGCTCTGGTTTTACGCCGTACTGGCGCCGTTTGCCGTCTACGCGCTGGTAAACGCCTTCGCGCCGGAGATCGAAGCCGACGCCAACATCTACCACCTGCTGCCGGCAGTCGACGCGCAGACACATCACGGCTTTTCCCGCGTGATCGGTTTTTATGAGCGACTCCCGCATGCCACGGAGCTGCTGTACGTAACGGCTCAAGGCGGGGCTCGCATACTGCATCTGGCGTTCCTTGCTGCGACGCTGCCGGTGATCGCGGCTCTGGGGCAACGGCTCGGCCTGACGCGCAGTGCGGCCTGGACCGCGAGCGTCATGTACGGCATCAGCCCGGTGGTGCTGGTGGCCGCGTCATCTGCGTTTAACGACGCCACGCTGGTCTTCGCCACCGTGACCAGCATCTTCGTGCTCGTCTCGGGCGGACCGGTCTGGATTGCGGGGCTGATTGCGGGCTTCTGCTTCGGCGTGAAGATGACGGGCGGCATTACGGTAGCCGCGGGACTCGTGTGGCTGGCGTGGCATCGCCGGTGGCGCGACGCGCTGGTGTTCGGCTGCGTGGCGGCGCTTCCGATGGCTCCCTGGCTCCTGCGCAATCTCATTGAGATCCACAACCCGCTGGCGCCGTTCACCAACCGCCTGTTCCCGAATCCGCTCTTCCACATCTCGACAGAGCAGCAGCTCGGCGAGGCGCTCCGCAGCTACGGGATCAGCTTCCGGGAGCGGTTCCCCGAGGTTCTGTGGGGTTGGCGCCTGCATGGCATCATCGGCCCGGTGTTCCTCCTGTTGCCTGTCGTCTTCCTTCGGCGCCGGAACATGTGGCTGCTCGTCTTCGCGACCGTCCTGTCGATTCCCTGGTGGCTCAACGCAGGGACGCGATTTCTGACGCCCGCGCTCCCGTTCCTTGCCCTCGCGATGGTTGCCGCATTGCCGGCGCGCCTGATCCCAGTGGTGCTCGCGTTCCACGCCATCAGTTGCTGGCCGCAGGTCATCGAGCGCTACTCGCCCAAAACGTGGCATCTCCACGAGTTCCCGCTGCGAGCCGCCCTCGGCTTCGAATCCCATCACGATTACCTCTGGCGCACCAGCTGGGATTACCACTTCGCGAAGCTGACAGAGAGCAACACGCCGCCAAACGCCCGTATCCTCGACTTGCAGGGCATCCACCGAGCGCACATTCGGCGCGACGTGATCGGGTGGTGGCATTCCGCCTGGAGTGAGAACGCCATGCGAGCCCTCGAGTTCGCGCGTGACCCCGGCGAATCGAAACTCTTCGAAGTCCATGCCAGTTTCCCGAAGCAGTTCATCCGAGGCATCCGCATCCGCCCGGCGCAGCCGTCCCCGTCCAGCCCGTGGAGCATCGTCGAGATCGAACTCCGTCAGGGCCGCGATTCCGTACCCACAAACCCGAACTGGGCCCTGAACGCAAAACCAAACCGCTGGGAAACGCCGCTCGCCTTCGACCACAACCTCGCCACCCGCTGGCAATCCTGGCAGCCCACCGAGACCCGTCAGTGGCTGGCAGCCGAGTTTGCCGAGCCCGTCGAACTCGACAACGCCCGAATCATCTCCACGCACTGGGACGCCGGAAACACGCGCTTCGACATCGACATTCAGCAGCCCAACGGCACCTGGACCGCGGCTGCGACCACTACAGGGGAGCACGGCCCGCTCGACTTGCGCCAGTCGGCGACTCGCTACCTGAAGCACCTCGGCTTCACCCACATCGCAGGGCGCGCGGGAAAGGAAGGTACCCATTTACTTATGCACGCCCTCGCCGACAGAGCCCCAGACTGGAACCTCGAAGTCCTGGCCGAAGAGCAGGCTTTCTACGTGCTGAAGCTGCGCTGATCCAGTTATTCGAACCCAAACCGCTGCTGGGAGGGCGGCACCACGCGTTCCTCAAAGACCCGCCGCTGATTCCGAATCATCGACGCCACAAACTGCCAGGTTGGACCGGGAGTCTCGCGCCATGGAGCCGGAATCTTCACCACCGGAAACCCGCCCTCAATCTCGATCAGTCCGCACTCCACCGGCACCTCGCACGGCGTCAGCATCCCCGCCTGAGTCACAAAGTAAAACTCGTTCGAGTAGCGCATCCCGAGCCGCCGCTTCAACGGATGCTTCATCTCACACAGATAGTCGGCCCGCGAAGTTTTCACCTCGTAGCAGATCCGCTTCATTCCGAGATGCGCAAAACAATTCAGGGCAAACGCGTCGAGCCGCTGCAGCGACGTGTTCCGGAACCCCGTACCCACCCGCAACTCCCTCAAAAACACCCATTCTGACGGATTTGCGTGTAGTACGCTCTCCACCACATCCAGCAACAGGCGATGGTGTTGGAATTCAATGCGCCCAATACGGTAGTCACCGAGGCGCCGGGAGGCGCGGCTGGCCGCGAGGGCGTGCTGCTGAATCGCGGCCATCGCAGTGAGCGCGTGGGCGCAACCAGAGAGGCTTTCTACCGGCTCATTGCACCGGTGCGATCAGAACTGGAGCGCGCTCTGGCGCCAGCCATCCGGTCCTTCCGGGAAAGCGCTGACGATCTTGGTTCCAGTAGCGACGTCTGCTGGCTGAATGACACGATGCGCACCGTTGCCCCTCCGCTTCAACTCGCCACGTTGGCTGAAGATCCGAACCTGGCGCGAATCGGCATTCCGCGGGCTCTGTCGCGCGAACTGAGCAAGACAGCGAAGGCCGTTCGCGCGGTGCAGTTTCGCACGAACCATAACCTGACTGGCAAAGGCATCCTTGTGGCTGTGATCGATGGAGAGGTTGACGCAACCCATCCGGCGCTGGTCGGACGCGTTCTCCAGAAGAAGAACTTCACGAAGGAGTCCTGGGGCCATCCCGATGGTCACGGGACGGGTGTCGCCGGTATCATCGCCAGCGCCAGGAAGACGCTCATGGGTATGGCACCGGCCGCGACGATTGCGTCCTATAAGGTCTTTGCGACGAACCCCGCCGATCACGGCAGCGAGTTTGATGCGACGCTTGCCATTCAGCAGGCGCTTGAGGACGGGGCCATGATTGCCAACTGCTCGTGGGGAGTGGGCCTCGCCACCAATCCGGATTCGCGGGAGACTCGGGCCTGCAACCGAGCCTGGGATTTGGGATTGGTGCTGATCAAGAGCGCCGGCAACGGGGGGCCCGGCAAAGGGACGCTCACATCGCCAGCCAATGCACGCGGCATCATCGTGGTGGGAGCAACCGATCGTACAGGGAAGACGCTGGAGAACTACTCAAGCCGGGGCCCCGTGCCCGGTAAGGGCGGGCCGGATTTCCTGCGCCCGGCGGCTCTCTGTTCGATGGTATGCTCAGTCTCATTCCTGGCGGAACGACCGGAAGCATTGGGGCCGGGACCAGCTTCGCCGCACCTCACGTGGTGGGGTTAGCGGCGCTGCTGCTGGAGCAAAACCCGAGCGCGACGCCCGATCAGATCAAAGCGGCGCTAGTCGCAAAAGGATCTCAGCTTACTCCGAATCCGCCTGATGGATGTGGAGCCGGAATAGTGCTCATGTAGCAGGATCTTACTCACGCGTTAGCGGGCGCGGCACACCATCACCAATGTGCTGGATACTTTCCTCTCCAGCGAGCTCGTCCAGAGCTTTCCTGGGGAGCCTGGCCCTGATGGTGGAGTCGACCCACGCCCCCCCGGTAACCTCTCCGCCCAACCGCGCGATCGCGTCCCGAACGGGCAGTGACTGTTTTTCGAAGGACTGCTGCGCCACTTTGATACGTTCTGCCCGGCTAGCCGCCGGTTGCGGGGATACCGGCTGTTTTAATTCCAGGATGACTTCCAGATCTGTTGAGTCTGGCAGGGACTCGGCGCGCTCTCGCAATTTCGGCGACAATTTGTGGTCCACGAAGATATCCCCTTTTCAAGCATGCCACAAAGCGGACACGGTGGTGTCGGAGGTAACGACACAGGCAAAGGAAAATGACTTCATGGGGAAATGTCGGCCGGAGTTACGGGCTACGCATCAACGATTCGGATTGGGGAAGAGTGGCCGAACACCCATCCACATCCGGTAACCGAAATCGCGGTGCGCGGCGAGCCGCTCCACTCGATCTGTCGGTCAGGGATCCGTCGACGAGGTGGGCCGGACCGCTGATTTGCGCGGAGAGTGGTGCATTGCAGGCCGACGT
>JAWXCM010000110.1:0-12987 GCA_034408745.1 Bryobacteraceae bacterium | reverse complement strand
TCCTAAACATCGGCGACCGCACCTTCCACTACTACGGCATCTGGACTGAGGTGAACCGCGATGGCCCCACCGGGGTGCGCGTGGCAAGCTGGCCGCGCGCACCCCGGTGGGGCCATCGCGGTTCACCTCAGTCCAGATGCCGTAGTAGTGGAAGGTGCGGTCGCCGATGTTTAGGAAAGCCTGCCCTTGCGTAAGGCGCGCCTCGGCGCGGTCCGGTTCCTCAAGCGAGGGCACGATCTTGAAATCCGGCACCGGCTCGCGGAAATTCACGCCGTTGTTACTGACGATCAGGCCGATGTCACAGACCACGGTGCGCCGGTCATTGGTCGGGTTGTCATACATACCGTAGAAACCGAGCACGACATTGCCGCGGTCCCACAACCCGGCGCCGAGGTGCACTTGGGGACCGCGATGACCCTCGAAATCGGTCGGCGGGCGCGGCGGGATGTTGTCGCGCCGGAAGCTCATGTGCGAAGCACTTGTCCACGTTTCAAAGTCCGCAGAAGCAAAGGTCTGCATCGTGCGCTTGTGCGCGCCCGGCAAGGGATGGCGAATGGCGTTGCTGTGGCCGTTGATGTAGTAAATTCCCTGGTGCCGGATGAAGCCGCTCGGCTCGATCTGATGGTTGGGATTGATCGGCTTGCCGCCCGCCGCACTGGTCCAGCGGACACCATCTGGACTAACGGCCGCGAAAATCTGCCACGAGACTCCTGGCACGGCGTGCTCGCGCAGCATCTTGAAGCGGCGCTGCGGATCAGGGTCCTGCGGGTCGTGCAACACCAGCGTGACCGCCGCATGCATCGAGTGGTCGCCATCAAGCGCCACGAGGTTGTTGTCGCGGTTGCCGTTGTATCCGACCAGGCCGAGCCTCGGTTTCGTCCAGTTCAGGCCGTCGCGCGAAACGGCATGGCATACCTGGCGGTCGCGATTCTTGTCGAAGCCGGTATACCACATGCGGTATTCGCCGTCGACCTCGAGCACGGTGCCGAGAAAATAGGCCCGGGGATAGTCTGGTGCGCCCGGCGCGCCGATCGGGAGCACCGGGCGGTCGGACAGGATCGCATCCTGTCGCTTGTGCTTGCTGCCGGCGACGAGATTGAGGTTGAGGCCGCGGTTGAACGGCAGGCTGTGATCGTCGAAAGGAAACAGAACGATCTCCTGCGGCGCAGCGAGAGTTGTCTCGGCGGGTGCCACCAGCGCGGAAACGGCGGAAAATACGAACGCAAGACAGGCGTGGTAGGCACGGGTGCCGGTGAGGGGGTTCATGCAGAGTAGAGTTTGGGTATGGTTGACCAGTAGGTTATAATTTTTCGATGGACAGGTCGTAGAGCGCGCTAAACCGGATGTCTTCCATCTACGCATCACCGAAAGTGACCTTGATGTGGAACCGCTCGGGCAGACCCTTCATGACCTCATGGCGGAATCACCGACGGTTATGGGCCAAACAAGTTGAGTTCATCAGATCGAATTTGGCGGAACTGGGTAACTTCTCCGAGCGGAGATTCTACTTCGCATCTTGGATATAAAGTGCGCTGAAGCGGATTTCCGTCTGCCGGGAACCATCATAGGTGACACGGATGCGAATACGATCAGGCAGGCTCGTGGCACTATCGCTACCTGGCCAATTGATCGGAGTCTGGAAACCGCTTTGCCGCACGATGGCTGCATTTTTTCCGGAATATGCCGGGAGTGGCTTCAAGTCGGCGCCGAGCAATTCTATCTTCAATGCAGCATTGTCACTGAGTCCGTCCACGTTCACGTGGAATTTCTTGGTGCCGCCCTTCATGGGAATCATGGCTGTGAGGAATGAACCGGCAAGCTCAGGCACTTGATAGTCGCCTTGGCCGACCACCGACGGGTCTAACACCAGATCGCCGAAACGATCTCGCGGCACGGTAACAATACCAACACCACCGCGGGGCGGACTGGCCTCCCAGCCTCGCGGATCCCAAGCACCGTAGTAGACGCGGGATTGAGTGCCGACGTTCTCGAATCCCTGAGCCTGCAGGAGGCCGCCTTGGTCCCACTCCTTGTCCTTACCGCGCGCGATGAACACCCACTCCTCGGCCGGGTTGCGGAAATGCACGCCATCGTTGCTGATCACAAAGCCGAGGTCGATGGTGACACCCCGCCATTCCAAATCGCCGTGCCAGATGCCGGAGACGCCGAGCAGCACATTGCCCCGGTGCCAGACGCTGACGCCTTCGTGCGATTGTTCGCCATCGCGACTTTTGCCCGGGCCGAGCAAAATGTGCTGCGGAGTGCGCACATGGCCGACTGCGCTGGCTGGCTCCCAGTTGCGGAAATCACCCGATACGAAAGAGCGCGTCACCCGGCCGTGATAGGGCTTGGCCGCCATGAAGGCATTCTGCCCGGATGTGTAATAGAGACCGTCCCACTTGTAGAGGCCGCCCGCCGGTTCGTAATGCGTCCAAGGCAGCACCATGTCTTCCCGCGTCAGTTCGGCGGCGACCGGTTTTGCGTCATTAACCGATTTCCATTTCAACCCATCGGGACTGACAAAGAGCGCGAGAGTGCCGAACCGGGCGCCGCCGGCCTTTTTGCTGAACCAGACGTGCGCCGTCATCTTGTAACGTTCCGCCAAGACTGCATCGGGCTCGTGCAGCACTTTCACATTGAGGATGCCGAGGGGGCTGGCGTCGATCGCCACGAGATTGTTTTGTTTGCTACCCCGGTAATCGACGAGGCCGAGGTTGGGCTTCGTCCAGACGAGCCCGTCCGGGCTTTCCGCATAGGCAACCCGCCACGGCGAGGAGCGGGGCACGGATTTGTCCAAACGGTCCTCGCCGGCGGCGACATACCACATCCGGTATTTGTCCCCTACCCGGATGATCGAACCGTAAAACTGCACCGCCCACGAATCTGGCGCGCCCGCCGGGCCGCGCGGCACCACGGGATTGGCCGGATGCTTCACGGGCTGGCGCATTTTGATGCGCAGGTTTTCCGTGAAGGGGATGGATACCTGGTCGAAAGCGAATAGCGTCGTGACCTTGGTTTCATCAAAATACTCCTGCACTTTATCCGCAGCTTTGGCCGCGAATGTGTTCGGAGCGACAAGCGGGCAGATCAAGACTGCGCAGATTCCGGCCAACGACAGGCGAAGGGGGTATGTTTTCATGTAGGGTCTGAGTTTTAGACGCCGTCGAGTTGCGCCGGGGTGAGCTCATTGAGCAGAGGCTCGCCGCGTTCGTAGCGGGCGAGGTTTTGACCGAAGATGTCCCATATCCGGTCCTTGAACTTCGGGCTCAGGCTGGAACCGGATATGTGTGGCGTGAAAATCACGTTGGGGAATCTCCACAACGGATGCTCCGGTGGCATCGGATACTTGTAGTGCGTGTCGATCGCGGCGCCGGCGATCCACTTCTCCTCGAGCGCGCGCAACAACGCCTGCTCCTGAATGATCGGGCCGCGCGATGGGTTGAGCACGAAAGCGGTGCGCGGCAGCGCCTGCAGCTCGCGTTCGCCGATCATGCCTTCTGACGTCTTCGTCATGGGCAGGGCCAGCACCAGAAAATCAAGGCCGCCGAGAAACTCGATCTCCTGCCCGATCTTGAACACGCGATCCGGCAGCACGCCCTCGGGATCGCCTGTGCCCGGCACGCAATACGTGTGGCAACGGGCACCAACGCCGTTGCGCGTCATGACGTGGACTTTCAGTCCCATCTGTTTCGCGAGCCGGGCAGTTTCCCGGCCGATGCCGCCATAACCCCATAGGCCCAAAGTCATCCCGCGAATTTCCCGCTGGAACACCGCAGAGCGGTCCCAGACGGTTGCATCCTGATTGCGCACAAGTTGGCGCAAATTCCGCGCGAGATTCACCATCATCGCAATGTTCCACTCCGCGATCGGCACATCAAAACAGCCGAGCGCATTCGTGGCGCGAATGCCTTTGCCGGCCAAATCCAGACCGAACAATTGCGTGTAACCCGAAGAGGCAATCTGCACCCATTTCAGCGCATTCATATCGGTGAAGTTTTTCGGCGGCAGGCTGCAGAACATGATCTCCACGTCCTGCAGTTGCGCGGGATCGATCTCGGAGGGCTTTTCCCGCGGCGGCGTGAGGCAAGTGAGTTGGTAGCGACCGGAGCTTTGTAGTTGCAACAGACACTCGGGATGCTCGGGCACGTCGATGAGTATCTTGGTGGGCATGGGTCGTGATAAAATGGCCCGCGCGTGCCACGGGTGTCGCACGCGCGTCAGGGAAGAGCTCGATCAGAACTTATAGCTCGTCGAGAACTGGAAAGTGCGCGGCGGACTCGGGTCGACCAGTCGCGGATGCTGAGCCCCGAGGGCAAAAGCCTTGTCGAGCACGTTCTCCACGTTTACGCGAAAACTCCAATGCTTGTTATATTTGTAGGAAGCGAAAAAGGTCACGTTCCAAACCGATTCGAGAGTGATGGAAGTCGGGATCGTGCCGTCAGCCGCAATGTAGCTGTTGATGATGGTGAATATGTTGCCCCCGGTCTTGCTGGCTCCACCACCCAGCGAGACCCCTTTGAGCATACCGTCGCGGAATGCATAGCGTGTGAAGAAGCTATAGAGATTCCGGTAGGTGTTGTCCACCGTCGCCCCGGTTTGGTCCTTCACCGTCCCGCTATAGCCGTTCGCAATGATCTGCCACTCGGGAGTCGGCGCATAAGAAATCGTCGCATCCCAACCCTTTTGGATCTGCTGTCCGATGGGGAGAAAATAGGATTGTCCCGTTACTGGGCTGGGGATGGCGACCAAGATGCCCACATTGGAAAGCTGCAGATCAAAAAAGGACACGGTGGTGGACAGTTTGCCGCCGAACAAGGCGGTCTTCAGCCCCACTTCCCTTCCTTTGCCATTCTGGGCCGGCAGAAGCACGCCATTGATGTCCCGTGTATTGGAATTACTTTGCGGGGCAAAAGTCGTGGAATCGAGCACATAGAGGGCGACATCCTTCGTGAGGTTGAAGACCACTCCGTAACGATGCAGGGTATCTTCGAAGCTGACCAGACGGGTGCCGCCGACGGAATTTCTCAGGCCTACCGCCGGAACGTCCGAAGTCTGCAAGGCGGCGTAGGACAACCCGCCCACCAAAATCAACCGGTCCGGCAGCAAGTCGAGCTGGTGCTGGTAGTAGTAAGTGGAGCGGCGATTGTTGGTCCAGCTGCCTGTCGTGCTGACCGGCTGGTAGGTATCGTAAGGTTGCAGGACCAAATTATTCATCATGGGGTTGGCGATCGGAACCGTCGGAAAACCAAAGGTGGTGCTGTTGGTAAATGCGGCCCGCGTGATCTCATCGGTCAGCGTATAGCCAAAGGCGCTCTGATTTTCGAACGAGGCGATCTTGTAATTGCCCAAGAAGTCATGTGTCAGAACCCAGTTATCGTACTTCTGGTAATTTCTCCGCGAGCGGAAACCGACCTGTTGGGTCCTCAAGTTCAGATTGTTGGGCAGCAGGACGCTGCCTTGCCGCGTATACTCGATATGCGTCACGTTCAATTTGCTTTCCCAATTGGAACTGAAGCGGTGCAGCAGAGCCATCCGCTGGCGGACCTGTTTGTGCCCTTCCATCCCGTCCCTGGCAAAATAGCCTTCTCTCCGGCCGGCTCCCGTGTAGAGCGTGCCATCGGAGAGCACAAAATTCATCGCGTTCGATGAGGTGGTCCGGTCGATGTAGTCGAACGCAAAGCGCGCCGTGGTGTTGTTCAGATCCAATTGCAGCGACGGATGGACGGCCAGCCGTTTATCTTCGAGATTCTTGAAGTAGGCGTCGCCATCTTGGACCGCACCCACGAATCGATATGACATTTTCGCATCGCCGATCTTACCTAGAGGACCGGTGGAATCCAATTCCGTGCGATACAAACCGTAGTCCTTGATTGAAAAGTTCACAATATTCTGGGTGAAGGGCAGCGGTTTTTTAGAAGTCTTCAGCACCACCCCCGCGACGCCCGAGTTGGCATAAAGCACCCCCGCCGGGCCGCGAATGATCTCATAAGAGTCAATGTTGGCGTTGTCACTAAAAGGGACATTGTCGATCGCGTCGTCGAGGTAGGGATTTAAAGTCCGGGCGCCGCGCAGGCGGACCGACTCACCGCGAAAAAACTGGGAGGCACCGGCAAACTGCAAGAGATCGGAAGTGTTGACCGCCCCGACGTCGTCAATGAGATCCCGCGTCAGCACGCTGATCGATTGGGGGATTTTCATCAGGGACTGATTGGTCTTGAACCCGGAGACGGCGTTATTGGCGACATATCCCGTGTCCTGCGTGGTGGTAACCTCGAACCTGGAAAGATTCACACGGGACTCGCTCGAAGGATCGGCAGTCGTAGCGGTTGACGCCGAAGCCAGCCTAAGCAGCGAACTCGCGGCGAGGCCGGTGAGCAGCAATGATCGGAGATAACGGTGCAGATAGCAGTGTTGCATGGCTTTTTGTGTTTATTGGGTTGTCTAGCAGCCTGTCGGACTTAGGCTGCACAAGGCGTCTATAGCAGCATATATGACTTCAGGTTCGGATTGAATTGAGACTATCGCCCTACAGACGGTGCTTTATTGAGACTGAGGCCTAAGTCCAACAGGCTCCTAGGGAGAAAGTTGCTTGCCCGGGACGCTGTTGAACTCGCCGCTGCCGGGCACGAAGGGATAGCGGCGCTTTATCTCGTCGGTCAGAACGATCCCCAAGCCCGGACGGTCCGGTGGGAGAATATAGCCGTCCTTTAGAACAATGCCGCCGTCTATCACGTCCGAATGCAGGCCGGCATACGCTGGGGGTATCTCAAGGATACAGATGTTGGGCGTCGCGAAACCGGCATGGATATTTTGCATGAGCGAACCGCCCGCGCCCCATGCGTGGGTTGCGACCTTGCGGCCGCGCTTCTCCAGCATCTGCGAAACCTTCATGAATTCAGCGAGCCCGCCGGTGAACGAAGCATCGGGCTGACCGATGTCGAACGAATCCTGGTCGGCGAACACACGCCACTCATAGGAAGCTGTGAGGCATTCGCCGCCCGCGATCGGGGTCGTCGTCGCCTTGCACAGCTCCGCATAACCCCACGGATCAGTATAATGCAGCGGCTCCTCAAGGAACAACAGGTTGTAGGGTTCCAGCGCCTTCGCGACCGCTGTGGCGATATCCAGCGTCCACGTATAGGTCGCGTGATTGCCCATGTGCGCATCCATCGCAAGGCCCACGTCGGCGCCCACATGCTGGCGCATGAAGGCGAACTTGTCGGCCTCGAAATCGGCCGCCTCCGTCGGGGTGCGGCCGATGAATCTTCTCTCCGGGGATCGGCTGCCTGCCCCCACCTTGAGCGCGCGGAAACCCAGCGAAAGGTAGAAATCCATTTTCTTCGCGAAACGCTCCTTCGGGTAATTGCTCGGGCCTCCGGTGGCGTAACAGGGCAGCTTGTCGAACTTGGCGCCGCCGAGCAGCGCATGCACGGGCTGGTCCATCAGCTTGCCCTTCAGGTCCCACAGAGCGGCCTCGATGCCGTTGAGCACAGTCGCGCCGAGACCGACCCGGCACCAAAAATTGCCGCAATGATACATCCGCTGCCAAAGTTCGGGGATGTTGTCGACCGTCTGGCCGACAAGGATCGGCTTGAAGAACTCGACGATGGCGGGCACCGCCTCCGGACAGAAATAACCGGCGTAGGTTTCACCGAGCCCGACGTGCTTGCCGTCGGTGATGATCTCGATGAAAGCGGCACTGCGTCGCTTGCGGACCTCAAGGATGTAGGGGTCGTTTGTCGACGGCCCGGTAAGAAGGACAGTGCGAACATCGGTAATCATCATGACAGGAAAACAAGCCTAACGGTTCGCGGCCTCCGGCGGAACGTCGAGCGGCCAGGCCAGCACGCCGGGACTGCGGGCCGAGGCGCGGACCTCGCCGCTGATGACCACGGCATGATTGCGCCACACCACCCCGGGGGCGGCAACCATGGGTGCGGGTCCAACGTCACCCGACAAGTCGCGATCGGTCACGCCGGCTTTTGGCAGCGGAGGACCATCCTCCGTGCGCTGCGACTGAAGATCGTAAACAAAAGTCCGCTGCGGAAACCCGGGATGTTCGCGTGGCAAGCCGGGGAAGGACTTGTCGTAGCCGCCGATCAGGAAGGCCTTCTTGCCGTCCAGCAGCGCGCACGGCGTCGCCGCCGCCACCCGCGGCTCGGGCAGGTCGGCGAGACGCTCCCACTTTTTGTTTGCGAGGTCAAAGAGCAGCACCTGCGCCGACTGGATGGCCTTGCCCTCGCTATCGAGATGCACGCCGCCGAAGAGATAGAGTTGGCCGCCTTGCGCCGCGGCCGAAGCGAGGAACACGCCTAAGCCGGGCAAATCCGGTTCGCGCCGCCAGGCGGATTTATCGTTCAGGTCAAGAGACCAGACCTCAGTGCTCGCCATACGAACAGCCAGGTTGTCTTGGCCGCCCAGCACATAGAGCCGACCCTGCGCGATGGCCGCTGCCGCATAACCCACGGTCTTGGGCAATTCCGGCAGACGCGTGAAGGCAAAACCGACGCCTTGTGCGCGCATTTCCCATGCTTGACTGATGCAACCCGCCGGATCGAGTCCGCCCGCCACGTAGATAGCATCCTCAACGTAAGCGCACGCATAATGTCCGACTTTGAACGGCAGGCGCGTGGCATGCTCGGTCCAGGTTCCTTGGGGATCACCTAGGGTGAAGATCCGGTCGCTATAGATCTTGGTGCCCTTCAGCCACACCGGCTTGTCATGAAATTGCGATCCACCGCCCGCCACCAACCGGCCGTTGAGCACGCCGGCAAGCATGCCGCCAAACCCGACGGGATCGGGCAAGGGCGCGAGCAGTATCCAACCGTTCAGGCCGGGAGGCTGCGGAAGAGGATCAGGAGAGGCTGCGGCGGATCCGAGTAATGCGGTCATGATGAGGAAACGAAGACGGAAGGCCGGGCTATTCGACGTCGACGGCATGCTCGCATCTTCAGACGGCAACAGCACCCTTTCGCGCGATGCGCCAGATGCTGGTTCCGCAGCCGCAGAACGTGTTGCCAAGGCAACCAAGGGCAGCGCGACTGAGGCAGTCCGGCAAACGCAGGGAGGCTTTCATCTTACCCAGTCTTTGTTCTGGGGATGGGGAGGTAGTCAAGACATAAAGTATACGTGCGTATTCTGTGTATAATTAGGCACGTTTTCTTATCGAACCCACTTCGGGAATTATCTGATTTTATCCGCGGCTGCCGGGCGCGTGTGTGCACCACCACCATCACCGCCTTCTGTCCGGTTTGGATAGTCTCTGCTTCTCTCGTAAGCGTTTTCACGAAAGTGGAGCCATCTTGGCTGAGTGCCCTTCGAAACAAGTTTTTCTGTGTATATGCAATAAAACACGCTGGGGGACCTCGTCCTTCCAGACCGTATGCCCGAACCAGTGTCGGAATCGTGCGCCGGCTTATGTCGTGTAACTGAGCTCTTCCTCGGTCAATTGCCGCGGCAAGGAATCGTGATCTTCGCGTGCCATCAGCCGAATATTAGTGTCGATGATATCCTGAATATGGCGCTCCATCGCGTTTTTGGCCACTGCAGTGTCGCCTCTTTCTATCGCCTGGTATATCTCCTCGTGGCTGGCTTGGATCGCCTTGCGATGCGCGCTCTTAGCCGCCTTGTTCACCGCCTTGCCAGCCGAGGGCCCCGGGCCAGAAACCACGCGGTTGATGATATGCAGCCGCAGGACTTCCCTCTTCAGCAAGTCGCTTTTGGCGGCACCGATAATGCCAATGTGGAAACGGACATCCTCGCGAATCAGTTCGTCCAGTATGGTCCGTTCCTCCCCTTCCCCCGAGATCAGCTGCTCCGAGAGGCGCCGCATCGCCGCGACGGCCAGACCAATTTCCCTCAGCTCCTCGGTGGTCCGATTCTGCGCGGCCAAGCCGGCGGCATACGACTCGAGCGCCAGGCGCAGCCCGCAAACCTCGCGATATTCCTTGAAATCCATGGTCTTGACGCTCGCGCCCAGCCGCGCCCGGATAGTCACCAACCCGTCGGTTTCCAGCTGGCGCAACGCATCCCGCACGGGCGTCCGACTCACCCCGATTTCAGCAGATAGTTCTTTCGTCATCAACGCCTGTCCCGGCGTGAAATGACCGCTCAGGATACGCTTCCGGATATAGGTGTAGGCGATATCGGAGTTGACATTCTTCATGCTGAAATAGAAATACGCGTGTATATCTGACTTCAACTTCAAATTTTACGTTTCACCTTTGAGCTCCAGTTCGGAAAGTATGCGGGGATCCGACCAAAGACATGCGGTCTTGGTTATCGGTTGCGGCAGCATTGGCGAGCGTCATTTGCGGTGCTTTCAGCAAACCGCCCGGGCGGATGTTACCGCTTGCGATACAAACACATCGCTCCTGGAAAAAATGGTCGGAAACTACCACGTGCCCACGACCACCGATTGGGAAACCTCCCTCAACAGTGGACGCCACCAAGCCATTCTGATCTGCACACCCGCGCCGTTGCACCTGCCAATGGCCATCAAGGCCCTCCAGAAGGGCGTGCATGTGCTAATCGAAAAGCCCCTCTCGCATTCGCTGCAAAACGTAGAGGAGTTGCTGCAGGCCAGCCGGCAGTCTCGCGCGCAAGCGGCCGTGGCTTATGTTTTCCATGTTTATCCGTTCCTGACCAAGGCCCGGGAATTCATCCGGAGCGGTGAACTCGGCCCTGTCCGGCAGGCAGTGATGGTCTCGGGCCAGCCCTTTCACCGGCTGCGCCCGGCTTACGCGCAAACCTACTATCGTGATCACCGTATGGGCGGCGGCGCTATCCAGGACGCCCTCACCCACTCGGCCAACTGGATCGAAAGCGTGCTCGGCCCGACTGACAGCCTGATCTGCGACGCCGCGCACCAAGTGATCCCCGGCGTGGAGGTGGAGGACACCGTGCATGTGAGCGCGCGCAATGGCGGCGTGCTTACCAGCTACGCGATGAACCAGTTCCAGTCGCCCAAGGAGAACGCCATCCAGTTCAATGCCGAGCGTGGCAGCGTGCGTGTGGAGTTCCACCGCCAGCGCTGGGGTGTTTTGCGCGAAAACGACACCGCCTGGACCTGGCACGACCTGCGCGTGCCCGATCAGGACGCCCATTTCATCGCACAGGCAAATGCCTTCCTCGACCAGATCGAAGGCCAGCCGACCCGGCTCTGCACGCTTGAGGCCGCCGCCCAAACCCTTCGTTTCAACCTGGCCGCCCTCGCTTCCGCGAAGGCCGACGCCCGCGTTAACTGCCGTGACCTCCATGCTTGAGACCAGAGCATCCTCTCCAGCCACAGAGAGCCGCGGCGACATTCTGCGCATCGCCATGGTCGGCATGATCGAGGGCAACGGGCATCCCTATTCATGGTCGGCCATCATCAACGGCTACGACGCCGCTGCGATGGAGTCGTGCCCCTACCCGGTCATCCCGAAATATCTCGGGGCTGAACCCGCGGGCAGCGTGCGCGTGCCGCATGCGCAGGTGACCCACATTTGGGCGGACAATCCCGCCGATGCCGCCTCAGTGGCGCGAACTTCCCTGATTCCCCATGTCGTCGCCCGCCCGGAGGACGTCATTGGGCAGGTGGACGCGGTAGTGATTTCCACTGATGATGGCTTTGATCACGCCCGCCGCGCGCGTCCTTTCATCGAGGCCGGCCTGCCAGTATTCATCGACAAACCACTCGCCACGTCTATGGAGGAATTGCGCACTTTCGCCGCCTGGCAGAAAGCCGGCGCCAAATTGCTTTCTTCTTCGGGCTTGCGCTACTCGCCCCAATTGGCGAAGTGCCGGGCGGAACAGCCCGCGCTCGGGGAACTGCGTTGGCTGGCCGGCGTCACCACCAAGACTTGGGAGCGTTACGGCATCCATATGCTCGAGCCGCTTTTTCTGCTAATCGGTCCCGGCTTCTCGTCGATCCGCCTGGAATCGCAGCCTGATTTCGAGGTCGCCCACCTGCTGCACTGCAGCGGCGTGCAGGTCACACTGCCCGTAATCTACGACGGAGGGAGTTCCTTCGGCACAATGCAACTCTGCGGCACGGCCGGCCAGAGTCCACTACGCTTCGGCAATACGACCTACCAGAACTTCCTCGGGCAGATGCTCAGCTTCATCGACTTCGTCCGCACCGGCCGCGCCCCGTATCCCTTCACGGAAACGGTCGAACTTATGGCCATCCTGATCGCCGGCCTGCGCAGCCGTGCCGAAAAATCCCGCCGCGTGGAAATCGCCGAAATCCTCTCCTCCCTTTCTCCATGAAAATTCAAACCAGCCGGGTCAAAAAACTCCTGAGTGATGGCCAGCTCCCCACGGTTCTGAAAATCAACCTCTCGGACGCGCGCGTTATTGAGATCGCCTGCCTGTCCGGGATCGACGCCGTCTGGCTCTGCACCGAGCACGTGCCCAACGACTGGCTCAACCTCGAGAACCAGATCCGCGCCGCGCGCGTGCACAACGTCGACACGCTAGTGCGCGTCGGCCGCGGCAGCTACAGCGACTACATCCGCCCCTTTGAGGCCGGTGCCACCGGCATCATCGTGCCGCACGTCGCCAGCGAGGCGGAGGCCCGCCAGATCGTCGAGTGGGTCCGCTTCCACCCGCTGGGCAAGCGCGCCCTCGACGGCGGCAACATCGATGGGCAGTTCTGCCTAATCTCGACCGACGAATATATCAAAAATTCCAACGAGGAGCGTCTCGTCATCCTCCAGATCGAGTCGCCGGAGGCGCTCGAACAGGTGGAGAAAATTGCCGCCGTGCCCGGTTTCGACGGCCTGCTGTTCGGCCCGGGCGACTTCAGCCACCGCATTGGCAAGGTTGGGCAGCTGTCCGACCCGGAAGTGGTCGCCGCCCGCAAACGCGTGGCCGCCGCCGCCACCAAGCATGGAAAATTTGCCATGACCGCCGGCCTGATCGCTCCTTTCCCCGAATTGGTCGCCGAGGGCTATCGCGTCATCAACGTCGGCGCCGACGTCGTGATGCTCGCCAAGGGCATCG
>JAWXCM010000109.1:0-10266 GCA_034408745.1 Bryobacteraceae bacterium | reverse complement strand
GAGCGCGACCGCAACCTGCTGTTCTCGGTCTCCTACACCACGCGCGAACCCCGCGGCGCTGAGGTCGATGGCGTCGATTACCACTACATCCAGCGCGGAGAGTTCGAAACGCGCATCGAAAACAACGAATTTCTGGAGCATGCCGAGGTGTTCGGCAACTACTACGGCACCCACCGGGGCATCCTCGACAAGGCGCTGGCCGAGGGCAAAGACCTGGTCCTCGACATCGACGTGCAGGGTGCGAGACAATTAAGGAAGAAGATCCCGGATGCGGTCAGTGCCGCCAGTATCTTTATCCTGGCTCCGTCCCGCGAAGTCCTTGAAAAGCGACTCCGAAGCCGTTCCGCAGCCGAGCAGAAAGTGTTGAACCGGCAGGACGGCGACGTGGAAGCGATAATCCAGAAGCGGCTCAAAAAAGCAGCCGAGGAAATTAAGAACTACAATCAGTATGATTACGTGCTGGTTAACGACGATCTGGCCCGGTCCAGTGAAACTCTGGCGTGCATCGTAGCCGCCGAACGCGCCAAACGGGTGCGGGCGGTGACCGCGGTAGACGCTATCCTGGCCAGCTTTAACCATACGAATCTGTAAGTTGCAGAGGAATTGAATGCCAACCAGAACCGCAGTAAACAGCATCCCGGACGACCGCGAAGGCAGCACCTACCGCTTCATCATCGTGGCCGCCAAGCGAGCCCGCCAACTCCAGAACGGAGCCCGCTCCTTCCTCCCCAGCACCTCCCGCAAACCCACCGTTGCGGCCATGGAAGAAGTCCGGCGCGGTCTGGTCCAGTATGAAGATCGTATCCGCGACGCCGATCTGATCGCCGAAGCAAACAAAGAATAGGCATCGCCGCCATGAAGGTCGTTCTCGGGGTGTGTGGCGGCATCGCAGCTTACAAGGCAGCCGAACTGGCTCGTGCGCTGCAGGAGCGCGGCTGTACGGTCCAGGTCGTCATGACCGAGGCCGCCCGCCAGTTCGTCCAGCCACTTACCTTCGCAGCCCTCACGAATCAGAAGGTCATCACCGGACTCTGGGCGGGAGCCCATGGTTCGGGCGATGACACCTTGTCGAGCGCAGTCGAGCACATCGCCGTCGCTCAGGATGCCGACCTCCTCGTCGTAGCCCCCGCCACAGCCGACGTCCTCGCCCGCTTCGCACACGGGCTCGCCGACGACTTCCTGACCACCCTGTACCTGGCCTTCACCGGCACCGTCGTGCTGGCGCCCGCCATGAACACCAACATGTGGAACCACCCGGCCACCCGGGCCAACATCGCGACTCTGCGCAGCCGTGGCCACGTCGTAGTCGACCCGGAAGACGGACTCCTCGCCTGCGGAACGGTCGGCACAGGCCGTCTCGCCGACCCAAAGCGTATCGCCGACACCGTGATGGACAGCGCCGGGCCCGCCCGGCTCCGCGACCTCGAAGGCGAGACCGTTGTCATCACCGCCGGTCCTACAGCCGAGCCCCTCGACCCCGTCCGCTTCATCTCAAATCGGTCCAGCGGCAAGATGGGCTTCGCGATCGCCGAAGCTGCCGCCGCCCGGGGCGCCCGCGTCGTTCTGGTGGCTGGTCCGGTGAGCCTCGCCAATCCCGTCGGCGTGGAAGTACTCCACATCCAGACCGCAAAGCAGATGCGCGAGGCGGTGTTGCAGCATCTGGAAGCCGCCACGATCATCATCAAAGCGGCAGCCGTCGCCGACTACCACGTAGCGGACGTTCCCACCCAGAAGATCAAAAAGACCGCAGCCCGTCTGTCCCTCCAGCTCGACCCGACTCCCGATATCCTCGCTGAGCTCGGTCAGAAGAAGGGCGACCGGCTGCTCATCGGCTTTGCCGCCGAAACCAACAACATGCTGGATGAAGCGCGCCGCAAACTGAGTACGAAAAACGCGGACATGATCGTCGGCAACTGGGTCAACCGCGAAAATGTGGGCTTCGAATCGGATGACAACGAAGTAGTGCTGGTAATGCGCACCGGCGAGTCGGTGCAGATTCCAAAGGCATCCAAGCGCAAAATCGCCGACGCCATCTTCGATCACGCCCTGCGTCTCCGCCTCGCCCTGCACGCGGCATCGGCATGATGACTGGTGAGGAACTCCGCCGGTACCTCGAGTACTACCGCGACCTCGGCGTAAAAGAAATCTACGTGGTAGGTGGGGGGCAGGCGCCCACGCCTGCGGCGGGTCCCCAGACCCGCCAGACCTCCAGGCAGCCCCCGCAACCCCCAACCACAGACATGCCCCGAACCCGGCCTCCACAAGCCGAGCCCTTCACCGTCCTCCCAGGCCTCGCCCCGGAAAACGACACCCTCGAACGCATTCAGGCCGACATCGGCGACTGCCGCCGCTGCCGCCTCTCCGAAGCCCGCAACAAAATCGTCTTCGGAGTAGGCAACCCCACCGCCAAACTGGTCTTCGTGGGCGAAGGCCCCGGAGCCGACGAGGACGCCCAGGGTCTCCCCTTCGTTGGACGGGCCGGCCAGCTACTCACCCAGATGGTTGAAGGAACCGCCGGCAAAGAAGGCATCCCGCTCAAACGCGCCGACGTCTACATCTGCAACGTGGTTAAGTGCCGCCCGCCGGAGAACCGAACTCCGCTGCCCGACGAAATGGAAATCTGCGGCCAGTTCCTGTTCCGCCAGCTCTCCGTCATCAAACCCAAAGCCATCTGCGCCCTCGGCTCCACCGCCGCCAAAGCCCTGCTCGGAACCAAAGACGGCGTCATGAAACTCCGCGGCAACTGGCACAAATGGCAAGACATCCCGGTCATCGTCACCTATCACCCCTCTTATCTGCTGCGTCCGTACAACCAGAACGCCAAGCGCGAGGCCTGGGAAGATCTGAAGAAGGTGTTCCACTTTGTTTACGACTGAGGCCACGCGAGAGGGCCGCTTCATCACATTTGAAGGCACCGACGGCTCGGGCAAAACCACCCAGATGCGCCTCCTCGCTGAGCGCCTCCGCAACGCCGGATTCACCGTCGCCGAAACTCAGGAGCCTGGCGGCACCGAGATCGGCCGCCGCATCCGCGGCATTCTGCTCGACCCGGCCAGCCACCGCATCTGCCCCATCGCCGAGATGCTGCTCTACTTCGCCGCCCGTGCGCAAAACTTCGATGAGCTCATCCTGCCCGAGTGGAAGGGCGGAGCCATCGTACTCTCCGACCGCTTCACCGATTCCACCCTCGCCTACCAGGGCGACGGACGCGGCCTCGGCCCCGACGTCGTCGTGCAACTCCACGACATCGCCTGCCACGGCATTCAGCCCGACCTGACCATCTACGTCGACATCGACCTTGAAACCGGCCTCGAACGCGCCCGCACCACCTCCGGCGACCGTCTCGACAACGAAGCCGCCGAGTTCCACCAGCGCGTCCGCGAGTCGTATCTGAAACTTGCCGTCGAGCACGCCCACCGCTTTCGCACCATCGACGGCCGCGGCACCATCTCTGAAGTGAGCGAACGAGTCTGGGATGCCGTAGTCCCGGCACTTCCCCACGCAGCGGTGATACCCCGGTGAGCTTCGAACGTTTCTACGGCAACCCCTCCATCGTCCGCACCCTCGACGGCATGATCCGGCGCGACAAAATCCCCCAGACCATCCTCGTCTCAGGCCCCGAAGGCGTCGGCAAAGCGACCCTCGCGCGCCGCTTCGCAGCCGCACTCATCGGCGACCCCGGCAAAATCGAGCACGACGACCTCAGCCTCCCCGAGAACGCGTCCCTCATCTCCGACCGCGAAAAATGGCCCTCCGAGAAGCGCTCGGACGACCCGCTGCTGTTCAGCTCCCACCCCGACTTCATCACCTTCCCGCCCGACGGCCCGCTGAAAGTCCTCAGCATCCAGCAAATGCGCGTCCTCCGCGAGCGCGCCAACTTCAAGCCTCTCAAGGGCCGCTACCGCGTCTTCCTCATCGACCGCCTCGACAAAGCCAATGAGCAGGCCGCCAACTCTCTGCTGAAAACGCTGGAGGAGCCGCCCGACCACCTCATCCTCTTCGTCACGGCGCAGAACCCTTACGATCTGCTGCCCACCATTCGTTCCCGAGCCGTCATGCTGCAACTCGCGTCGCTTGGATCCGAGGACATGCACGCATTTGCTGTCGAACGGGGCCTGGCCGCCTCCGACCGCCGCCTCGGACTCGCCGCGGGCCGGCCTGGCATCGCCGTCACCCTCGACCTCGACGTGTACGACAAGCGCCGCAACGCCATGCTCCGCCTGCTCAACGTCGCATCCGGCCGCGGCCAGTTCGCCGACTGGGCCAAAATGGCCGATTCCGTCGGTGCGGGCCGATCCGACAAGCTCGATTCCTACCTCGAAGTGCTCTACATATTGCTCAGCGACGTCGTCGCGCTTCAGCATGGCGTCGGCACCGTGCGCAACACCGACATCCGCGCCGACCTCGCCGCCATCGCCAGACAAGTCGATTTCGAGTGGCTCCGCCGCGCCGTCGCAAAGGTCGACGAACTGGTCGAGTTCCAGCGCCGCAACATCCAGAAGAGCATCGCCCTCGACGCTCTGGTCTCCAGCCTCCGACCCGCATGAACATGCTGCCGCTGTTCGAAGAACGCCCACCCGGCGGCTTCGACCGCGAAGGCCTCGCTGCGAAACTTGCCGAACTGGCCGCCGAAAACATCCTCATCGGTACCAGCTCCTGGAAGTACGAAGGCTGGCTCGGCCAAATCTACAGCGAGTCGCGCTATGTGGTGCGCGGCAAGTTCTCAAAGAAGCGCTTCGAACAGACCGCGCTGGCCGAGTACGCCGAAACATTCCCCATCGTCTGCGGCGACTTCGCCTTCTACCAGTTCCCAGCGCCTGAGTTCTGGAATACCCTCTTCGCCACAGCCCCGCCGAGCTTTAAGTTCGCCTTCAAGGTGCCCGAAGAGATCACCTGCAAAACGTTCCCGACCCATCCGCGCTACGGCCCGCGCGCCGGAGAGCGCAATGACACCTTCCTGCACGCGGCTCTGTTCGAAGAGGCATTCCTCGCACCGCTCGAGCCATACCGCGAACGCATTCCACTGCTGATCTTCGAATTCGGAGCCTTCTCCCGCCGCGGCTACGCCGAGCCCGCGCAGTTCTTCGAAGACCTCGACGCCTTCCTCTCCGCACTGCCCACCACGTGGCACTACGCGGTCGAGATCCGCAATGAGGACTACCTCCGGCACGGTTACTTCGAAGCCCTCCGCCGAAACTCGGTGGCGCATGTCTTTAACGCCTGGGCAAGAATGCCGCCAATCCACAGACAGGTGGAAATCGCCGAGGCATTTACGGCGGATTTCACAGTGGTGCGCGGTCTTTTGAGAGTCGGCCGGGCGTACGAAAAAGCGGTAGAGCAGTTCGCCCCGTACGACAGAATTCAGGATCCCAATCCACCCTTCCGCGAAACCGTCAAAGGCATAATCAACCACGCCAAAAAGAGAAAACAGGCAGCCTACCTGTTCATCAACAACCGTCTCGAGGGCAATGCCCCCGTAACAATTCAGTCGATAGTCAGTCTCACCAGCATGACAAGGGACCACGTCTGCGACCGCGAAGTTGACGAAAAGACCGCCCCGGCAAAGTGCGACTACGCCGGAGACACCTACTACTTCCACAGCGAAGAGTGCAAAAAACGCTTCGAATCCGACCCCGAAGCCTTCGTCTCCAGAGCCGAAACCAGCCAAACCTAAACCACCACAACCAGGAAGGGGGGCAGGCCCCCAGGCCTGCGGCGGACGCCTACGTCCGCCTTCTTCAGCTTTTTCCCGAATTTCTGAGCCTCAGCCGGATTATATTATCGATAAATATATCCACTTTCAGGTCGTGGACACATAAACACCGTCGTAAGCATCAGCCCCGGAAATCTGTATCCGGGTCCCCGGCGGCAGCATCGACGTATCGGCAGCCACCGTCCGGCCCTCCACAGTCTGCTTCTCCGACTTCGTCTCCCCCTCCGCCGAATACGCGGTAGCCGAGAAAGTCTGCCACTTCCCGCGACCCTGCGCCGCCAGATCGAACGCGAGAATTAAGACCAGCAAAACGAAAGCTTTCACGACACGCTGGATAAAAATAAACCTGCAAATGTTTCGGCCTTTCGAGTAGTCCGGGGCATTGAGTCGCCTGACAGCATCTCCTTCTGTGCCCGCCCGTGACGACAAATCCCTCACGGATCTCCCGGTGGCGCGTCTGAATTCGAAGCAAACCATGCGCGTCACCGTCCTTGTTCTTATCCTCTGCGCGGGTTCCCGTTGTTTTTCAATGCGCCGAAGCGGCCAACCCATCCGGCCCAGCGCAATCACCGGCTGTCGTTTGTCTTCGCTCAGGACATTGCTCACGTCGAGCGAGCATATCCCTCGCCTCCGACTTCTGTCTGAGCGCCTCTCTTCCGTTGGCCGGTTTTCAGGTGACCTTCATTGGCCGGATTTGGGTGACCGCCGAGGCTGACCTGGCGTGGCGCGTGCTCCGATATAGCCGCGCGCTTCGGCATTTTGATGCACATTCTCGGCGAATCGTCAGGTGCCTGAAAATTTCCTGAGAGTGTTGAGTGTTGAAAAGCACTAATCGAAGTTATGGATACCTTTTCCTCGTCTGCCGAATCGCCTCGGTTGTCGGGTTCCTGAGGGCCGCTCCGCCTATAGGTGACTTATGAGATACTGCTTTGCCCTTCTTCTGTCGACCGGAGCATTTGCACAGCAGGCAGACTTGCAAACAGCGACTCTTGAGGAATTGCTTCAGGTGCAGGTCACCACGGCTTCACGAAAGGCTCAGCCGCTCTCGCGAGTCCCGGCGGCCATGCATGTGATTACGCAGGATGATATTCGCCGTTCGGGAGCGACCAGCTTGCCCGAACTCTTGCGCTGGGTACCCGGCCTCGAGGTCGCTCAGATCGATTCGAACAAGTGGGCGATCAACGCCAGAGGCTTCAATTCAAGGTTTTCCAACAAGATGCTCGTCCTCCAGGATGGCCGCAGTCTCTATGCGACGGACTTTTCGGGCGTCTTCTGGGATAACCAGGACACATTCCTGGAGGACATTGAGCGGATTGAAATCATTCGCGGGCCCGGCGCCACGATGTGGGGGGCGAACGCTGTAAACGGAGTCATTAGTTACTGACGGCAAACGCATCTGGAAAGGGGGCCGCTACGGTAATGGCCAGATGCTGCTGCTCCCCGATCAGGATTTGCTGCTCATCCTCTCGGAAGACGGCGATCTTGCCCTCGTCCAGGCGTCACCTTCGGGGTTCACTGAACTCGCCAGGGTTCCCGTTCTCGAAGGCAAGACCTGGAACCACCCAGTCCTCGCCTCCGGCATCCTCTTCGTCCGCAACGCCCAGGAAATGGCCGCCTTCCGCCTTCCTGCGACCGGCCGCTGACCGGAGCGCTAATTAACGTATGCAGGGCGGAGTGAACTGGTCTCAGTGTTTGCGCGAAGTCGATGGGATATGGCTGGCCTGGAGAGCCAGACAACTCTCAGGGCAAGCCCGCGGTAATACCATCCGCAATCTCCCGCTCCGTCAAGTGCGCGTATCCCATAACCAGGCCTTGTCCTTCGCGTTTCGGCCGGTGCTTCCAGTATGCGCCGATCGGATACAGCCGCACGTCGCGATCGGCGGCCGTGCGGGCCACCTGCCGTTCATCAATGCCGGGGGCGAGCATCGCTACCAGGTGAAGTCCAGCCGCGACGCCGCGAATCGTCCAGCCGGAGCGGCGCATTTGCAGCTCGCGAATCAGCTTGTCCCGGCGGCACCGGTATAGAAGCCGCATCCGGCGTAAGTGCTGATCGAGAGCGCCGCTTTGCAGGAATTTCGCGTAGACGAGCTGTTCGAAGCACGGCGTCCCCAGGTCGGCGAATTTCTTGACTTCGGTTGCGGGCTCGACCAGGGTTGGAGGGACACACATCCAGCCAAGCCGAAGCGCCGGCGCCAGGATCTTGCTGGCCGAGCCGGCGTAGATCACGCGATCCGGCGCGAGCCCCTGAAGGGCACCAACTGGAGACCCATCGTAGCGGTACTCGGCATCATAGTCGTCTTCGATCACGAACCCGCGACACCTCTCAGCCCAGGCCACCAGCTCGTGCCGCCGGTCCGGACTGAGAATACCGCCAGTAGGAAACTGGTGCGCGGGAGTGACGATGACCGCCTGCGCCCCGGTCTCGGCGAGCCGTGAGACTATCAAGCCCTGGTCGTCGACCGGCACACGAGCCACGGTCATTCTGGCCCCCGATACGATGTGGCGCAGGTCGGGATGCGCCGGGTCTTCCATGGCGATCCGCCGGATTCCACGTTTCGCGAGCGCCCTTACCGCAATACCCAAACCCTGCGCAAAGCCCGTGCAGATGATCACCTGGGCGGGTACGGCGACGACACTGCGAACTCTTGCGAGATACTCGCTGAGCACGGCCCGTAAGGCGGTTGCGCCCCGTGGGTCGCCATAGCCGAGATCGCCGGGGCTCATGGCGCGCAGCGCGCGGCGCGGCTCCAGTCCTCGCGCGGGAACTCGCGGACATCGGGCAAACCTGGACGGAAGTCGTAGCGCACGACGTCTCGTGGCGGCCCCACCGGTTCATTTGAAGCTGGCCGCACGCCCGGCGCGACAATCGTGGTGGCAGCCGGGCGTGTCACCAGGAAGCCCTCCGCGATGAGTTGCTCATAGGCGTCAACCACCACGCCGCGAGACACTCCGAGATCCCGCGCCAGTACCCGGGTGGAAGGCAGGGCCGTGCCTGCCGGCAGCCGTCCTGAACGCGTCGCTTCCCGCAACGCACTTTCGATTTGACGATGCAGCGGCCCGGCCCCGGGCCGCTGCGGCACCAGTAGTTCCGGTTGCCTTCTGGTCCTAATTGTTGTCATCCTACTGGACCTTCTTGCAGGACCAGTGTAGCGGGATACTGAAGCCAAAGGGGGGATCGTGGAGCCGCTGACCGAAGGCCGAAAGATGTTTGGAGACATGGACCCGGAGACATTTCGTCGATCGGCAATCGCCATCGCCGACTGGATCGGACATTATCTGAACACGCCGGAAGACTATCCGGTTTTGGCTCGCGTAGCGCCGGGCGAGGTTACTGCGGCGCTTCCGACGGATGCCCCGGAGCGTGGGGAGCCGATGCCGTTGATTCTGGATGATTTCCAGCGGATTCTCGTCCCGGCCCTGACGCACTGGAATCATCCGGGCTTTCTGGCGTATTTCGCAAGCAGCGGCAGCGGCCCCGGCGTGCTCGCCGAGTTTCTCACCGCCGCGCTAAACCAGCAGGCGATGCTCTGGCGGACTTCTCCGGCGGCGACCGAGCTCGAAGAGGTCACGCTTGGGTGGCTGCGGCGTCTGCTCGGGCTTCCCGATACATTCGAAGGGGTGATCTTCGACGGCGGCTCGGCCTCGAATCTCCACGCACTCATGGCTGCTCGCGAGGCCGCTGTGCCGCAGGTTCGGGCGCGCGGACTGGCGCATCGCGCCGAGCTCCCACCCCTGCGTGTTTACTGTTCGGACCAGGCGCACTCGTCGATCGACAAAGCGGTCATCGTGCTTGGACTGGGTCACCAGGCGCTGAGGAAGATTCCAGTCGATGACGAGTACCGCCTGCGTCCCGATCTGCTCCGGAGCGCGATGGCGGAGGATTGCGCCGCAGGTTTTCTTCCTGTGGCGGTGGTGGCCACGGTCGGCACGACGGGAACCGGGAGCGTCGATCCGGTTGACGTCATCGCGGAGATCTGCCGGACGATGGGCGTGTGGCTGCACGTCGATGCCTCGTACGCGGGCGTCGCTGCCATGGTAAGCGAACACGCGTGGATCTTCGCCGGCGTGCGCGAGGCGGACTCGCTGGTGGTGAATCCTCACAAGTGGCTGTTCACACCGCTGGACGCGAGCGCGTTCTATACCCGTCACATGGACGTGCTCCGCCGCGCGCTGGCCCTTTCGCCCGAGTATCTTGAGACGCCCGAGGCAGACTCGGTCCGCAATTTCATGGACAGTGGTATCGCGCTCGGCCGCCGCTTTCGAGCGCTCAAGCTTTGGATGGTGCTGCGCTACTTCGGCGCGCAGGGTATCCGGGCGAGGCTCGCCGAGCACATGCGGCTGGCCCAGCTGTTTACGGCCTGGGTGGACGGCGATCCCGACTTCGAACGTCTGGCACCGACGACGTTGAGTGTTGTGTGTTTTCGCGCCGCTCCGGCAGGCGTTCCCCCCGGGCGGTTAACCCAAGTTCGTCACGACATTGGTAGTTTCGAGCTTATTTGACCAAATCGCTGGAGGCAAGTCCTGTCGCCTCAATGGGAGTTTTTAAGACTGCG
>JAWXCM010000108.1:0-50446 GCA_034408745.1 Bryobacteraceae bacterium | reverse complement strand
GATATGGTCAGTTGCTGGCGCATCGGCCGGGTTCGGACAAGGTGCCTGGTTATGCCGCCGAAGTGGTGAAAGCCGGCGAGCGTGCGGCAGGGCTGACGCACCAGTTGCTGTCCTTCACCCGGCAGCAGCGTGTCGATCCGGTGCTGATCGATCTCAACCAGGAAATCCGTTCGCTGGAGAAGATGCTCCGTCGAATCATCGGCGAGGACGTCGAGCTGATTCTCGACCTTTCGCCCGACGCGGGCCATGTCCTGCTGGACCCTACACAGCTTGGACAACTGGTGATGAATCTCGCCGTCAATGCCCGCGACGCAATGCCCGCCGGCGGAGCGCTGCGAATCGCCTCCCGGCATGCCACGCTGCCCGATCCCCGCGAGCCAGTGGAAGTCTCCACCATGGCGCACGGGCCGTATGTGGTGCTTCACTTTACCGATACGGGAACGGGAATCGCGCCCGAGGTGCTGGCACGAATCTTTGAGCCGTTCTTCACCACAAAAGAGCACGGGAAGGGCACCGGCCTTGGGCTGTCAACGGTGCACGGGATTGTGGAGCAGGCTCGGGGGAAGGTGATGGTGGAGAGTTCGCTCGGCGAGGGCACGACGTTCGCGGCCTGGCTGCCGATGGCGGAATCGCCGGTGCCGCTGGCTGTGACCGGGAAAGGCAGCGCTGGTCCGGCGCGCATGAATGCCTGCATCGCCGTTGTGGAAGACGACGCCGGGGTGCGTTCCTTCGTCACGGAAGTGCTGCGCGGTGGCGACTACGTTGTGATCGAAGCCGGTCAGCCGCAGGAAGCGCTGGCACTGTTGTCCATGTACCAGGGGCCGGTGGATTTGCTGCTGACCGACGTGGTGATGCCAGGCATGAATGGCTTCGATTTCGCAATGCGGCTTCGGAGTGTCAGGCCCGATATCCACATCGTCTTTATGTCGGGCTATGCGGGGACCGGCAGCGGAGCCGAACTGCTGGACCAGGGTGCGTTTCTGCTGCGAAAACCGTTCCTCGCCGACGAACTGCTTCAGATTGTTTCCGAGGCCCTCCACCAGCCCGTTCGCTGAAGGCGTGGATGTTACACTGAAAGACGTCCCCCGCGCTCTTTCGTCTTTTTCCATGGATTTCCTTCAGGGCTTAAACCCACAGCAATACGAAGCGGCTGCTCACGTTGACGGTCCGCTGCTCATCCTCGCTGGTGCGGGCAGCGGCAAGACTCGCGTGATCACGCATCGCATCGCGCATCTGATTCACGGACATGGGGTTCCGGCGTACTCGGTTCTGGCCGTCACGTTTACCAACAAGGCGGCGGAGGAGATGCGAAACCGCATCGAAGCGCTGCTGGCGAAGGCGGGCGCCTCGGGCAAGCCCCCCGTCTCAACGTTCCACTCCTTCTGCGTCCGTCTGTTGCGGCGCGAGGGCGACAAACTGGCGGCGATCCGGCCGAACTTTACGCGCAACTTCAACATCTACGATGACGACGATCAGCTCGCCATCATCAAGAGCTGTTTCAAGGCGCTCGGGCTCGACGAGAAGTTCATGCAGTTCCGCGCGGCGCTGTCGCGCATCAGCCAGGCGAAAAATCAAAAGGAAACGCCGCGGGATTTCTATAAGAATACGGTCGACCCGAAGATGTCGAAGCTGGCCGTGATCTTCGAGAAATATGAAAACCGGCTGATCGAATCCAACGCGCTGGATTTCGACGATCTGCTGCTGGAGACCGTGCGCCTGCTGCGACACAACGGCGAGGTTCGCAAGAGCTACAACGAGCGCATTCGATACCTGATGATCGACGAGTATCAGGACACCAACCGCAGCCAGTACGATCTGGTGCGGCTGCTTTCGGGCGACCGGCCGAACGTGGTGGTGGTCGGCGACGAGGATCAGTCGATTTACGGCTGGCGCGGCGCCGATATTCGTAATATTCTCGATTTCGAGCGCGATTATCCGAACGCGAAGGTAATCCGGCTGGAGCAGAATTACCGCTCCACGAAGACGATTCTGGAAGGCGCCAGCGCGGTGGTGGCGAATAACAAGGCTCGCAAGGGCAAGTGGCTGTGGACCGACGCCGGGCAGGGCGAGCCGATCCAGATGTATGAGGCGCCCGACAACGAGAACGAGGCGTTGTTCATCGCCGACACCATCGAAAAACTGCTGGCGAAACATCCGCAGTATCGCGTTGCAGTCCTGTATCGCACCAACTTCCAGTCGCGCCAGATTGAAGAAGCGCTGCGGCGTTACGGCCGCAAGTACATCGTCGTAGGGGGCTTCAGCTTCTATCAGCGCGCCGAAGTCAAGGACTTGTTGTGCTACCTCAAGGTGGCCGCAAATCCCCAGGACTCCATCAGCCTGCTCCGGGTGATCAACGTACCTGCGCGGGGTATCGGCAAGACCACGGTGGAGCAGATTGAGACGTACGCGATTGAGAACAACCTCAGCATCTGGAACGGGATCGTTCGCATGCTGCAGGAGCGGGCCTTTGGAACCCGCGCGGACTCCTCGCTCGCGTTTTTCCAGCGCATGATTGAGGACCTGGGCAAGGAAGTCCCGCAGCGGCCGCTCGACCAGATGATGCGGCTGATCATCGACCGCACCGGCTACCAGAAGATGCTGGAAGCCGATCCGAGCCCCGAAACCGAATCGCGCATCGGCAACCTGCAGGAATTGCTGAACGCGGCTGTCGATGCCACCGAGCGTGGTGAGTCGCTGTCGGACTTCCTCGATCACGCGGCGCTCGTCAGCGACGCCGATCAGGTGGACAACGACGCTCAGGTCTCGCTGCTCACCATCCACAACGCCAAGGGTCTGGAGTTTCCCATCGTTTTCCTGGCCGGGATGGAAGAGGGCCTGTTCCCGCACATCCGGTCGCTGGACAACGAAGCGCAGATGGAAGAAGAGCGGCGCCTCTGCTACGTCGGGATGACGCGTGCGGAGAAGTATCTGTATATTTCGCACGCCCGGTCCCGCCGGCGCTGGGGCGGCGGTCAGCCCGAACCGTCGATTCCGTCGCGCTTTTTGGCCGAAATTCCTAAAGAACTTGTCGAACACGTGAATCAGCCCCGCGGCTCCCAGGTGGACCTGCTGGCCGAACGGAGCTATGTCCGTGAATCTGCACGGAAAAACTTGTACACTGGGAAGACTTACAATTCGGTGGAGAACATTTCCCAGTTCTTTTCAGAGCGTGGGATGCCTCCTCCGCAGGGGATTCAGCCGGCACAGTCGAGACCCCCGGTTTCGGCTCCTGGTATGTCGTCGCCGCCGCCTGCAAAACGGCCGGCCGCGATGAGCCCGCCTCCCCAGGCGAAGCAGATGCAGTTCAGCGGTCCTCCGGCAGCGAGTTCGCCGGCGGTGCCGAAGTCGCAGTACCGTCCGGCAGGTGGGTCGCCTCCGGCTCCGGCGGGCGGGAAAAAGAAGGTGTTAGGGCCGGGTATGACTGTCACGCATCCGAAGTACGGGCGGGGCACGGTGCTGCGGCGTGAGGGCGACGGAGACGACGCCAAGCTGACGGTCAGCTTTCCAGGCTACGGCCTGAAGAAAATTATCGAGAAATTCGCAGGATTAACATGAATACGAAGCACGTAACGGATCGCAAAGAACGCAGAGAACTGAAGCGCAAGGCCCGCAAAGCTCGTCCGGCTTTGGCGGCACGTCCGTCGGGCGTGGCCCGCGGTTCCCTGAAGCGTAAGGTTAAGGTGATGATCCGCGGCCAGCGCAAGCGGTAGTCGGTGAGCCTTTTCCGGACCAAAAGTATTGACCGGCTGATCGCCGAATCCGAGATGCCCGGGCAGCGTCTGGCAAAGACGCTCGGTCCCTGGAGTCTTACGGCGCTCGGAATCGGTGCGGTCATCGGGTCTGGAATCTTCATATTGACTGGGACTGCGGCGGCTGGCGAAACCCGTGCCGTCGCAGATATCCTGAACGCGCCGGTGCTGGATATCCTGCTGCATGCGGGCCATCCGGTGTCGACCATTGGCCGGCCGGGCGCTGGTCCCGGCATTGCCCTCTCGTTTTTTCTTGTTGCCATTGCCTGCAGTCTGGCGGCACTGTGTTTTGCCGAACTGGCGTCGATGGTACCCATCGCAGGCAGCACCTACACGTACGCCTACGCCATCCTCGGCGAAGTGGTGGCGTGGATCATTGGCTGGGATCTGATCCTCGAATATGCCGTGTCGAATATGGCGGTCGGGGTCGGCTTTTCAGCGTATTTCAACGACATTCTCGACGCGTTTTTCGGCTTCCATATGCCGAAATATCTCTCCGAACCGATGTTTATCGGCGACGCCGCCACCGGGAGCTGGTTTAATCTGCCCGCTTTCGCCGTGGTGATGATCGTCACCGTACTGCTGGTTCGAGGCGTGAAGGAAAGCGCCAGCGCCAACAACGTCATGGTCCTGGTTAAGATCGCGGTGATCCTGATCTTTGTCTTTGCAGTCTCCGGCTCGGTCAAAACCTCCAACTGGGTGCCGTTCATGCCCAACGGGTTTAGCGGGGTGATGACCGGCGCAGCCATCGTGTTCTTCACCTACATTGGGTTCGATTCGGTCTCGACCGCGGCGGAAGAATGCAAAAACGCACAGCGCGACATGCCGTTCGGCATCCTCATGACGCTGCTGGTTTGCACCATTCTGTACGTGAGCGTCGCGCTGGCCCTGACTGGCGTCAAGGACTGGAGGCTTCTCAACAGCGCGGCTCCGGTGGCCGACGTCCTCCGCGAACTCGGCTACGATAACGTTCGCCGCATCGTCAATTTCGGCGCGCTGGTGGGCATGCTGTCGTCGCTGCTGGTGTTCCAGTACGGGCAGGCCCGTGTGTGGTTCGCCATGGCGCGAGACCGTCTGCTGCCCTCGGTATTCGCCCGTCTCCACCCCACCTACAAGACGCCCCACGTGAGCACCTGGGTGGCCGGGATCGTCGTGGGCATTCCCGCCGGAATCTGGGACGTCGGCACGTTCGCCGATCTCTCCAACATCGGAACTCTGTTCGCCTTCGCGGTGGTGTCGGCGGGAGTGATCGTGGCCCGGAAGAAGGATCCCGGGCGTCACCGGTCCTTCCGCGTGCCGCTGGTCCCCTGGATTCCCGCGCTGTCGATTCTGTGTTGCTTCGCGTTGATGCTGGGCTTGCCGCTGATGACGTGGCTGCGCTTCATCGCCTGGCTGGCTTTCGGCCTGATCTTCTACTTTAGCTTCGGACGCAGGAACGTCAACCCCGCTTCCCTCTGACTGGGTTCTGAGCCTGATTCGCCGGGACGGCGTTGAAACTTACGGCGTCCGTCCCGGCAACAACTTACAATAAACTTACAAGCTGCGTAAGTAATCGAGTAAGTTCTGTTTCTCCTGTTCTGGCAGTCGCCGATACGCGTCCGCACTTTGAGTAGCTTCTGAACCGCGGCTGCCATGCAGAGTAATTGCCTCATCCAGGCTCGACGTGCGTCCGTCATGCAGGAAGAAGACGCGCTGTCCGAGTCCCCACAGCGGAGCCGTGCGCCAGTCGCCGCCCTGCGCATCGCCCTGACTGATGCCGTCGGCGAGCCCCTGTCCCATGTTGTGCAGTGCGAGGTCGGAGAACAGATGCACAGGCTTCTCACTGAGTGCGGCGATGTTCGATTTGCCGCTCCGCAGTGTGGGCGTATGGCAGAGTGCGCAACCGATGGCGTCGAAGGTACGGCGGCCGCCATCGAAGCGCTGCCGCTCTTCCGGGGTGCGTGGCTCGCGAGCCAAAGGGGCATCCAGAAGCCGCATGAACACAGCGAACAACGCCAGGTCCTCGTGGTCCTCCGGAGCGGTTTGCGTGCCGCAGCCAGGTGTCTCATCGCGCTCCGTGGGGAACAGGTCATTGGTGACGCCCTGCTCCACGTTATAGGCCTCGCCAGAGAACATCAGCAGGGATTTATTCTGTGCCTTCCAGCCGAGCCTCGTAATGGTTCCATCATTGCCACTGGTGTTAAAACGGCCCTGAATACCGAACTGACGGCGTCGGTTCGCCGTCGACGCGAAATTTGCCCGAAGCACGCGATCGGGTATTGCTTCCACCAGACCAAGGCCGAAAACAGGCGTGGGAATACGGAAGCGGAAGCTGTCGGTGCGGTCGAAAGAAGGCTGCTCGGCGTTGCAGGTGCCGGCGTCGCTGCGGCCTTTGATGGTAAAGAGTGCCACCACGCCACCGTCGCCCGGGCCGTTACGTCCCGGTCCGCCCACCTGTCGAGCCACGCGAATCGGACCATTCGGTGTAAGGAATGGCGGTGTGAAGTTCTGTGCGCCCTGGCGTGTTGCCATCGCGATCTGCGGATTCACACTCGGACTGCTGCCACCAATCGAGGGGTGGATGTGGCAGCCCGCGCAGGAATCGCCGTTGAACCGCGGGCCCAGGCCTTTCTCTACCGTGCTTAATTCTTCGAAGACTTCTTTGGCTTCCTCGAAAGCCGCGCGCTCCGCCGATGAGAGTCCCGGCAAAGGTTGACCCGCATTAGCCGGACCCTGTCGGGGGCCTCGGTCTGTTTGTGCAACGGCGCTTGCCGCTGTCAGTGCAACAACTAAGAGTGTATTTGTTAGTTTCATCAGGTTATCCCTGCTTTGTAAGATCATGTTGCGACATATCGACTTACAGAAGATAGAGGGGCCCGGTTAATTCGAAGTAAAGTCTCTTAACACGAAACTCGTGGTGTCAGGTCTCGTACATAAATTAGGCGCGGCCCTCTTCTGCTGCTTAAATGGATCTATGCGGATCCACCGATACGCCTGCTGGCTTGGTACCCTGATGCTCCCCGCGATGCTGCTGGCCGCGGACCCGGCGCCCCCTCCTGTGAAGAAAGACACAATGAAGCCCCCTGTTGCACCCATTCGCCCTTTTAAAGTCGTCGGGCACAACCAGACGCGAACCGACAATTATTACTGGCTGCGGGAACGCAACAACCCCGAAGTGATTGCTCATCTCAAGTCGGAGAACGCGTATCTCGATTCCACCCTGGCGGGCGTAAAGCCACTTCGCGAGACGCTGGTGAATGAGTTTCGGAAACGAATTCGTCAGAACGACGAGTCGGCGCCCTGGCGAAAAGACGGGTACTTGTACTACACGCGGATGGTGGAGGGCAAGAACTATCCGGTGCTGTGTCGCCGGGAAGGCTCGATGGACGCGCCGGAGCAGGTGATGGTGGATGGCAACAAGGAAGGGGAAGGGAAGAGCTTCTTCTCCATCGGCAGCATGGATGTCAGTCCCGACCACAAACTCCTTGCGTGGGCGGCGGACGTGGTGGGGCGGCGTCGCTTCACGCTGCGGTTTCGCGACCTGGCCACGGGCCGCGACCTTGCCGAAACGCTGACCGACATCTCGTCTGAGGTGGCCTGGGCCAATGACAACAAGACGGTGTTCTACATCCGTAAGGATCCCCAGACGCTGCGGGCGTATCAGGTGTGGCGCCACACCCTCGGTACCGCGCCAGGGTCGGACAAGCTGATCTACGAAGAGAAGGACACGCAGTTCGACCTCGACATCCGCCGGTCAAAATCGGGCCGCTTCATCTTCATCGAATCGCATCAGACACTCACGGGCGAGACGCTGTTTCTCGACGCGAACACGCCCGAGGGTCGGTTCCAGGTGTTTGAACCTCGTAAGCGCGACCGGCTCTACAATGTGGAGCACCTGGGGCAGTACTTCTTTGTACGCACCAACGATCAGGCTAAGGACTTCCGCCTGTTGCGCACGCCCGTGACGGCCACCACCTATCAGTATTGGGAAGAAGTGGTTCCGCACCGCCCAGGTACGCTGCTTGCGGGCGTGCAGCTGTTCAACGAGTTCCTCGTCATGCTGGAGCGCAACGCCGGCGTGATACGGATACATGTGCAGCCATGGGCCGGCCTGCCAGCCTACGTGGAGTTCTCCGAGTCCGCATACTCGGTCAACCTCACCCACAACTACGACGTGGCCACGACGCTGCTGCGGTTTGAGTACAGCTCGCTGACTACTCCGAAGGCTACCTATGATTACGACCTCGGCACCAAAGAGCGTACGCTGCTGAAGCAGGACGAGGTGCGCGGTGGGTTCGATTCGAAGAATTACGTGACGGAGCGAATCTACGCGCCCAGTGCCGACGGAGTGCCGGTGCCGGTGTCCGTGGTGTACCGCAAGACAACCAAACTCGACGGCACGGCCCCGCTCTATCAGTACGGGTACGGCTCGTACGGCATCTCGTCCGACCCCGCCTTCAGTCCATACGTGATCAGCCTGCTGGACCGCGGCTTTGTCTACGCCATCGCGCACATCCGCGGTGGTCAGGAAAACGGCCGTCAGTGGTATGAGGACGGAAAGCTGCTGAAGAAAAAGAACACATTCCGCGATTTCATCTCTGTCACTGAGCACCTGGTGAAGCAGAAATACGCCGATCCGAAGAACGTCTTCGCCATGGGCGGAAGCGCGGGCGGTCTGCTGATGGGCGCTGTGATGAACATGCGCCCCGACCTGTACCGCGGCATCATCGCAGGGGTGCCATTCGTGGATGTGGTGACCACAATGCTCGACGACACCATCCCGCTGACGACGTTTGAGTATGACGAGTGGGGTAACCCCGGCGATCAGACTTACTACGAGTACATGATGTCGTACTCGCCTTACGATCAGGTGGAGAAGAAGGCCTACCCGAACTTGCTCGTCACCACCGGCCTGCACGATTCCCAGGTGCAGTACTTCGAGCCGGCCAAGTGGGTGGCGAAGCTTCGCGCAATGAAGACCGACGACAACCTGCTGATGATGTACACCAACATGGACGCCGGTCACGGAGGCGCGTCGGCGCGCTACAAGAAGTACGAGGAGGTGGCGCTGCAGTACTCGTTCGTGCTTCAGCTCGCTTCCAGAACGGCCACTGTTTCCAAGTGATAGGTTTGCGGGAACAGGTCGATCATGGTCATCGATTTGAGCTGATAGCCGCCCGCCACCAGTGCCGCCATGTCGCGGGCGAGCGTGGCAGGATCGCACGACACAATCGCGATGCCTCGCGGCGAGAGCCGCAGTAACTCGCGTACAGCCGACTTACCCAGACCTTCCCGCGGCGGGTCGGCGACCACCCACTCAGGAGCTATTTCGAGCCCGACCAGATACTCGGCCGCATCGGAGCGAGTTACTTCGATATCGAGCCCGGCCCGTGCTGCGTTGAACCGCAGATCGGACACGGCGCTGACTCCGCTCTCAACGGCGAATACCTTGCCAAAGCGCTGCGTCAGGGGCAGTGAGAACAACCCCACTCCGGCGTACAGGTCCAGCACCGATTCGCCCGGTTCCCCCGCGGTGGCTACTTCGGCCAGCAAGTCGACCAGATGCCGGTTGACCTGAAAGAAGGATCGCGGGCCGACCCGGAACTGATGGCCCATGGCCGGGTACTCCACGGCGCCCCCGAGGTAGCCCGGAATGTACTCGGAGCACCAGTCGAAGAAATGTTTGGCGACAGGCTTCTCGGTCTCAATGACGTTGAACTGGACCTCGGACTCGTTGGTGAACAGTTCGACGCCAGTCAGGAACGAGGGCCAGCGCCGGTCCTTCACCAAATCCACCAGGGCGGAAATGGCTTCGTTTAGTTTCGGAGAGGAGATGGGGCAGTGGTCGACAGGGCACAGCTCATGGGAGCCGGCGCGCAGATAGCCGATCTCGCCGTCGCGGACCCGGAGCTGCGTTCGATTGCGGTACCCCCACGGTTCGCCCGTGAAGACGCGGATCTCCTTAGGCGCTTCGAATTTGGCGACCCGGCGAATCACTTCCCGGAGAATGCCTACTTTCTGCTCAATCTGGAAGTCGTACGGGGCGTGCTGGTAGTGGCAGCCGCCGCAGATTCCAAAATAGGGGCAGGGGGCCGGGACGCGCTCGGATGCCGGGGAATCGACGCGGACCAGGCGGGCGTGCAGTTTATCGACGGTTTCGGCAATAATCTGTTCGCCGGGCAGGACGAGAGGTGTGAGGACGACGCGGCCGTCGAGGCGCGAGAGTCCGGCGCCGCCATACACAAGCTTCTCTACGGTGAGTTGGAGTTGATCAGGCACGATAGGATGGTATTTTCATGAGAGCACGAGTCTTCTCCGGGATCCAACCGACCGGAAATCTTCACATCGGCAATTATCTGGGCGCCCTCCGGAACTGGGTGAAAATCCAGTACGACTACGAGAGTATCTTCTGCATCGTCGACCTCCACGCCGTCACGGTGTATCAGGACCCGGCGGAACTGCAGGCCAGGATCCGCGAGATCGCCGGATTGTTCCTCGCCGCGGGCATCGACCCGAAGCATTCCGCCATGATCGTGCAGTCGACGGTCCCGGCCCATGCCGAACTGGCCTGGATGCTGACCTGCGTCACGCCCATCGGCTGGCTGTACCGCATGACGCAGTTCAAGGCCAGGGCGGACAACCAGGAAACGGTCGGCGACGGGCTGCTCCAGTATCCGTTGCTGATGGCGGCTGACATCCTGCTCTACCAGGCCGCACTGGTGCCGGTGGGCGACGATCAGTCGCAGCACCTGGAACTGGCCCGCGATATCGCCCAGCGCTTCAACTCCATGTATGGCGACACGTTCGTCATGCCGGAGACGCGGCTCCCGACTGTCGGAGCGCGGGTGATGGGGCTCGACGAGCCGGATAAGAAGATGAGCAAATCGGCCGCTGGCGCCAACCACGCGGTGGCGCTGCTGGACGATCCGGCGCTCATCCGCAGGAAGATCATGCGCGCCACCACCGATTCGAATCCGGCGGTCGATTTCGACACCATGGGTCCGGGCGTCGAGAACCTGCTCAGCATCTTCCAGGCGTTCAGCGAGTGGCCGGATGAGCAGATGAAATCGCACTTTGCGGGCATGCGCTACGGCGATCTGAAGAAGACCGTGGCCGAGATGGTGGCTACCAGTCTGGAGCCGCTGCAGCAGCGCTATCGCGAGATCATGGCCGATCCGGCATACCTCGACGGCATCCTGCGTGAGGGCGCTGAGCGCGTCAGCCCGATTGCCAACTCCACTGTCGAAGTGGTGAAGAAGCGCATGGGTTTGTACACCCGAGCCTGATCTATGCCGCCGTCGAGGCCGGTGAGTCTGAGCGCCTACTGGCGGGTGTTGCGGGATAACCGCAACTGCCGCCTCCTTTGGATGGCTCAGACGGTCAGTGAGCTCGGCGACTGGCTGTATGCGGTCGCGGTGTACAGCCTCATCCTCGAGTACACCGGCAGCGCGCAGGCAGTGGCGCTGGCTTTCGTTTTGCAGGTGTTGCCGCAGTTCTTCATGGCTCCATCGGCGGGCGTTCTGAACGACCGGCTCAGCCGCCGAAAGCTGATGATGTTTGCCGACTGGATGCGCGCCGGCATCGTGTTCCTGATGTTGTTTGTGCAAACCTCGGAGGCGCTGCCGCTGCTCTACGTCCTCCTGTTCGCCGAGACGCTGTTCTGGGCACTGTTCGAACCGGGACGCAGCGCGGTGATCCCCAACATTACGTCGAGCCATGACGAGACGCTGGTGGCCAACGCGCTCAGCTCGACGACCTGGAGTGTGAACCTCGCCATTGGGTCGGCGATTGGCGGTCTGATCGCGGCGGCTTTCGGACGCAACACGGTATTCGTGATCAACGCGATCTCGTTTGTCGTGTCGGGCCTGCTGATCAAGGCGATGCGGTTTCGCGAGCCGCATCTGGAGCAGGTCTCGCCCTTCCGGCCAAAGGACCTGTTCGACTTCTCGCCCATTGTCGAGGGAATCGCGTACGTGCGCCGCGATCCTCGACTGTTCGCGACCATCTTCGTGAAGGGTGGTATCGGCTTCCTTGGCGCGAACTGGGTGCTGTTGCCGATCTTCGGCGAGCGCATTTTCCCGGTTCGGCTCAGCGGGATGAGTGCGGCGCAGCAGGGGATGCTCGGCATGAGCCTGCTGATGGGGTGCCGCGGCATTGGCGCGCTGCTCGGGCCGCTGGTTGCGGGCCGCTGGTCGGGAAACAGCCACAAGCGATTCCGGCTGGGGATCATTGCCGGCTTTCTGGTGGCGGCCGCCGGCTATGTCCTGCTCGGCTTCTCGCCGGTGATTTTGGCGGCGGGTTGCGCGGTGATTCTGGCGCATGCCGGCGGCTCCACCTGCTGGGTCTTCTCGACGACGCTGCTGCAAATTCAGACCGAAGACCGCTTCCGCGGCCGCGTGTTTTCAGCCGAGTTTGCGTTCAACGTACTGGTGATGTCGGTGGCATCGTACAGCGCCGGGCTGCTCACGGACAAAGGCGTTCCGGTCCACACGGTGGCGATTCTTACCGGCGTCGCCCTGTTGATCCCCGCCATCCTGTGGGCTGTCGCTCAGAAGCTCTGGCGCGAGCCCGGCTCCCTAAAAGCACTTAGCGGGCACGGGCCTGGCGGTGCTGTGCAGTAATTGCCTCTGGTGAAGGAAAGACGCCATGCGAACGGAGATTCCGGTTCCGACAGAGCGGCTCGCTGAATTCTGTCGCCGATGGAAGATCGCCGAACTCCGCGTCTTCGGATCTGCGCTGCGCGAGGATTTTCGCCCGGATAGTGACCTGGACCTGCTTGTAAGGTTCGCGCCGGACGCAGACTGGAGTCTGATGGACCACGTCGCGATGGAAGAGGAACTCTCCGGTATTGTCGGGCGCAGAGTGGATCTTGTGTCGCAGCGCGCCATCGAGCGAAGCCTCAACTGGATACGGCGCGAGGCCATCCTGGAGAGCGCGGAGCCGTACTTTGCCTCGCGATGACGCGCACCTTCTCGATATCCTCAGAGCCGCGCGACTGGCAATCGAATTCAAAGGACCTGCGGACAAGGCTGAATTCCTCGGGGACGCGAAGACCCAATCCGCGGTTCTGCACCAACTCCTGATAATTGGGGAGGCGGTGAAGAGGATATCGCCGGACTTCCGTGCGGAGCATCCCGAAGTGCCCTGGAAGCCGATTGCCGGAACCCGCGACAAACTCATCCACTTCTTTGAATATCACCGAAGCCGCCGCTCCTAAATAAAATAGTTGGCAATATAACGCTTTTTAACGGCGTTTACACCCGTATTTAAATTAAAGCCCGGGCTTTGGCGGCATGACTGGTTTGGCCGGAGGGCGACCCGAGCGCCGTAGTGCGCGCTTCCAGATCTTGTCCGCCGACGCGGCATACAAGGTGTTCCCGCCCAGCGCGACGCTGGTCAGTCCCGATGTCGCCGGCTTGCGAATGATGCCGACGACGCGGCCGGGCTGGTCGCAAATCTGGACGCCCATTTCAGTGGCGACGTACAGGTGGCCGTCGGTGTCGATGGTCATCGCGTCCGCCATCGCCGAGACGCCGCGCGACGGATGCGGATCCTCGGGCACTTCCAGTTTGTAGAACGGCTGTCCGTTGGCCAGCGAGCCATCGGGCTGGACCTGATACGACCAGACGAAACGTGTTCCGAAGTCTGAGACCAGCAGCAGCGATTCGTCCACCTGCAGCCGGATCCCGTTCGGCGCGTTGATGCCTTCTGTCACCACCGCGCGCTTCTCCTTGCCGGGCTCCACGTACCATACCTTTTTCCCGCCGGTGTCGGTGAAGTAAACGCCGCCCGTTGCGGTCACGGCGAGGTCGTTGGCATTGATGTTGCCCGCAATTACCGTCGCCTTACCCGCCGAATCGTACACGCTGATCCCACGGTCGCTGGTGCTGTACAACCGGCCGTCGGGCCCGAACGCGAGACCTCGAGCCTTGGCCGTGTCTGTGGCGAACGCCACCGGCTTGTCGCCCTGCATCTTGTAAATCGTGCTCTTCGTCACGTCACAGAAGTAGAGAGTGCCGTCCTTGTCCGCGGCGGGGCCGTCGGCGAATCCAAGCCCTTCGGTCACAAGCTGCCAGTCCGACGCCGGGTCGAGGATCATGCGGACGAAGTGCCGCTCCGGCGTGTTCTCCACGCGGCCCACCGGCTTCGGATATCCGGCCCAAAGCCAGCGCATCGCCTCGGGCAGGATCGCCGAGCCGTGCTTGCTGTTGTGTCCCTCGGTGCCTTTGACGAATGTAGTCTCGTAGCCGGCGTAATCCAGCGCCATCGCCATATCCTGATTCGCCATCCACCAGCTTCCCGAGTAGATGTTGAGGTCGTGGTCGCCGTCCTGCAGGAAGACGCGCAGCGGCTTCGGCTCCATCTTGCGGATCAGGGCGGCGTACTCGTTGCCTCCGCGCAGGTTGGTGTAGCTGCCGATGAAGCTGATCACGCGGCGGAACTGATCGGGCCGGTACCACGCTGCTGTGAATGCGGCGATGGCGCCGGAGCTGGAGCCTGCAAGACCGCGGTCGTTCGGATCCTTCGACAAGTTGTGCGATTTGCCGATCTCAGGCAGAATCTCTTCGGCCAGGAACCTCGCGTACTTGTCGCTGGTGGCGTCGTATTCATAGCTGCGGTTGTAGCGAGCCATCTGATTCTGGCCAGGCGCGGGCATCACGCCAGGGTCGATGAACACGGCGAGCATTGGCGGGATCGACTTATCGGCGATCAGATTGTCGAGCACGATGGTCGCGTGCCAGGCTCCATTTTCCCGAACGAACCCATTTCCGTCCTGGAAAATCATCACCGGCAATGGCTTCGTTTTGTCCGCGTTGGCCGGGGCATAGACCCAGTAGTCGCGGACCGTTCCGGGGAAAATCTTGCTGGTGGTCCAGCGATGCTGGGTGACGGTGCCGGCTGAAACTCCCGGTTTCCGCTGTAGCGAATCAGGTCCGAGGGTGTACTGGGCCGAAGCCGTAAGAGCGAGGGCGAGCAGGAGAAGGGAAGTGCGGGTCACGGCTTAGCATCATATCGCTCGACCGTGACGGCGGTGAAACCTTCCTCCACCGACGGCGGTACCAGCCGCGCCGCCAGCGAGTCCATGGCCCATTCCGGCACCACGCGTTCACGATTCCGATTGCGCTCCTTACAGACTTCCAGCGGCGTGTCGAAAAAGATGGCTTCGACCGAGGCGTCGAACATCTGGCCGAGCCGGATGTAGGCCCGGCGCTCCTGCCGGGTTGCGTTGGTCGCGTCCAGATACGTCACCGGACGCCGCAACTCCAGCCGCCGGCGGAGCAGGAACCGCACGGTCGCGAACACGTGGGAGTGGATTAGCTGGTTGGAGGCGTCGTCAGAAAGCAGAAAGCGAATGTCGTCGGTCGAGATCACGGCAGTACCCTGCTGCCTCGCCCAGGTCGATTTGCCAGAGCCGGGCAGACCCACCAGCAGAACCAGTCGCGACCGGTCGGTCATCGACCCGCTGTCTGCTTCAACAGCTCGCGCAGACCCTGCCGGCGGATGAGCCGCAGCAGCGAATTGGGATGCATGCCGAGGAGGGTCGCAGCCTCCTTGTAGTCACCGCGAGCCTGTTCCCAGGCTCGGAGAATAGCGTCTTTGCGGGCGTCACCGACCGCCGATTCATACGTGGTCTTGAGGTCGGGATTCCACGCGTCGCCGACACTGCCCGTGATGGTCTCAGGCAGATCGGTGACGTGGAGCCACTCGGTCTCAGTCAGCACCACGCCTCGTTCCATCGCGTTCTCCAGCTCGCGGACATTACCCGGCCAGTTGTAGCGAATCAGCAGGCGCTCGGCCTCGGGCGAGATTCCGGCGATGGGCCGACCGATGCGCTGGGCGGATTTGCGCAGAAAATGCTCGGCGAGCAGGGAAATGTCTTCAGGGCGCTCGCGGAGCGAAGGCGTTCGCAGCGCGACCACATTGAGGCGGTGATACAAATCCTCACGGAAGGAGCCTTTCTTTACTTCCGCCGCCAGGTCGCGGTTGGTGGCAGCGACAATGCGGACGTTCAACGGCAGGGTTTTGGTGCTGCCGACGCGTTCGAACTCGCGTTGCTGGAGTACGCGCAGCAGTTTGGCCTGCAGCGTGGGGGCGAGTTCGCCGATTTCGTCGAGGAAGACCGTGCCTCCGTCGGCGGCTTCCAGCTTGCCCTTCTTTTGGGCGACAGCGCCCGTGAACGCACCTTTTTCGTGGCCGAACAGCTCGCTCTCAAGCAGGGTTTCGGTGAGTGCCGCGCAGTTGATCGCCATGAACGGCTTGTCACGGCGAGGGCTGGTTTGGTGGACGGCCCGGGCTACCAGCTCCTTGCCGGTGCCGCTTTCGCCAAGTACCAGCACCGTAGTGTCCTGCGGGCCTACGCGTTGCACAAGCTGCATCAGCCGACGCATGGCGACGCTGCGTCCTACGATGCCGAATGCGTCTGTATGCAGCTGCTCATGCAGCATCTCGTTTTCTCGGCGCAGGGCCTGGATCTCGCGAACGTTCTCCAGTGCCACCGAGGCCAGCGTTGACATAGCGCTCAGGATTTCCAGGTGATCGTCGAGTTCGGGCACCTGGTCGGATGCGAACCACACGGCGATGGCGCCGCGCGGCACGCCCGAGGCGTAGACCGGGACAGCTACCAGACACCCCTTCACGTCGACAACCGGCCCGTCGGCCAGTAGTCGGTCGACAATTCCGGGCAGGCCAGGGTGCTCGCTGGCACGCTCCTCTGCCAGATCGCGGAGCGCACGCTCGTCGGCACTGAGGAGGATGGAAGCCGACTGGCAGGGCAGCAGCTCGGCCATCAGGCTGAGAGCGTGGGATTCCAGCAACTCCGACTGAGATGCCTGGTTGCTGGTCACCATTCCTTTGAACAGGAAGAGCAGCGTGCAGGCTCGAAGTAGCGTGACGCGGGCTGCAGCGGAGCCAGCCTCGGGCTCAATGGCACCGTCGGGAGCCTCGCCGAATGCGAACACAGTGTTCCCCACGCAGATTTGGTCCCCTCTTTCCAGCCAGTGATCCTCAATACGCATTCCGTTGACGAAGGTTCCTCCGCCGGTATGCAAATCGTGAAGACGGAATCGGCCGCCTTCTGGACGGACCACGCAGTGGCGCCATGCGGCTTCGGGGTCGGGAATGGAGATGGTGGACGTCGGGGATCGGCCGATTTCAAGAGCTGTATCGGCGAGCGGGTAGCGTTTCCCGGCGAGGGGTCCGCTTATGGCAATCAGATCGGCCATTACAGGGGGCTGTGGAGCAGAACCGAAGGAAGTATATCAGAGCGGGCCAGCAACTCGCGCCGATTAACATATGGGTTCGCGGTTTTCACCGATGGGTTAATTGAAGAGTACTTGTTCTAACTAGTCGGAGCTTCGCAGACGTAAAATCAGTGACTTGCGATTGATGGCGGGTTTGGTGGCGCGATTGCCTATAGTAGCGGCGTAGGTAAGCTGATCCGAACCAGTTCCCGTCTGTCTGGCGGCAGTGCCCTAACGAAGAATCGAGGAGACTGACCATCATGAAAACCATTCTGAAGATTGCCACCGTCGCTGCACTGGCCGCTGCGTCCGCGTTCGCCCAGGGCGATTTGAAAGCGAGGATTCCGTTCGCGTTCGCGACTCCCGGTGGTGGCGAAATGCCCGCTGGCCAGTACGAGATCGCCAGGACCAACGCAACCTCGGCCATGCCCGTCTATCGCATCCTCAACGTGGATACGAAGCAGTCGGTGATGGCGATGGCTGCCGACACGGTTCGGCGCCCGGCTGCCGACAGGAATGCCGGTCCCGCTGTGACGTTCCGCTGCGCCGCTGAGAACTGCGCGATTTCCGGTGTGTTTACCGGCACTTCCGACTACGGCTCCGGTATTCGCGCCAAACTGAAGAACGTCGATCCGAAGGTTATGATCGCCGAGATCGCGATCCCGTTCGGCGAGTAAGCAGTAACCGATTTTTCTCTCTTCTCACCCCAACTGCGTGTGTGAGTTAAAATTTCGCCCCCTGAGTAAGCCGCCGGCTCGACTGGCGGCTATTTTTTTGTGATAAACTCCACGCGTGTCCGACCGCACCCTCCGTACCACTTTCTCTGCGCTTCTCCTCATCGCTACGCCTGTGATGGCCTTTCACGATGCAGATACCGCGCCTCTGATGAGCGACGCCGCAAAACACTTTCTCGCCTCGCTGACGCCGGAGCAGACCGCCAAAGTCAGCTTCTCCTACACCGATGAGGAGCGTTTCAACTGGCATTTCATCCCGCGCGAACGCAAGGGCCTTCCGCTTCGTGAAATGTCTCCGCATCAGAAGCACCTGGCGACCGCGCTGCTGAGTTCCGCGCTCAGCCAGCGGGGCTTCATGAAGGCGACCACGATCATGAGCCTCGAGGATGTTCTCCGCATCCTCGAAAAGGACAGCGGAGAACGCCGCAACCCGGAGAAGTACTATTTCTCGATTTTCGGCACCCCGTCTGAAAAGGGCACCTGGGCATTCCGCTTCGAAGGACACCACGTTGCACAGAACTTCACCCTCGCCAACGGTAAGGTAGCTGGCGGCCCGTCTTTCTATGGATCGAACCCGGCCGAAGTGCGCGAAGGACCACGCAAGGGCCTGCGCGTGCTGCATGCGGAAGAGGACCTCGCCCGCGACCTGCTCACCGCTTTGAAGGCCGACCAGAAAGCAGTCGCGATTGTCAGCAAGGTAGCTTACAAGGACATTCTGACCGAAGCGTCGCGTAAAGCGTCGCTCGCGGGTCAGCCCTCGGGCTTGTCTGCCGCCAAAATGACCGCGGCGCAGCGCGATCTGCTGCACAAGATCATTCACGAGTACACCGACAATGTTCCCGCGCCCGTGGCCGCTGGCCGTCAGGCTCTGGTGAAGAAGGCCGGCAACAACATCTTCTTCGCGTGGGCTGGCGTCGAGGAAAAGGGCGGTCCGCACTACTACCGCATCCAGACTCCGGACTTCATCATCGAGTACGACAACACGCAGAACAATAGCAACCACATCCACGCGGTGTGGCGCGAAATCAAGGGCGATTTCGGCGGCGATCTGCTCTCCGATCATTACAGCGCCAATCAGCACGACCACAAGTAAACATCCCTGCTACGATGCGGGTATGGATTGTTTGTGGTCGCGGCGAGGCTTCTTGTCGGCGCTCGCGTCCACCACTGGGGCGAGCGCCGCGGCGCCTGATAAAAAGCTGGTCACCGCGCCCTCCGAACTGCGCTGGTTTCGCGACCCCGCCACTGAGTTCGAACTACTCCGTCTCACAGATACGGCGAAATCCGCCGCTGTCCTGCCTCCTTCTCCCAACCGCATCGTCACGCGCGGCGGCGGTCTGATCTATTGCTCAGACCGGTCCGGCTCCATGCAGGTTTGGCGCATGGACATGAGGAACGCGAAGAGCGGACAAAGCCAGCAACTGACGCATGCCGAATCTCTGGAGACTTCCGCGGTCACGCTGCTGAGCGACGAGCGCAGGCTGGTCTATGTGGATGGCAATGCGCTGGTGCTGCTGAACCGGCGACCCGAGACGGTCTACACTGTCGAGAGCGGATGGACGTTCGCCGGCAACCTGTCTGTGAGCGACGACGGGAGCACTGCCGCACTGTCGGAAAGCCGGGCTGGCCGGTATCGACTCCGCGTTGTCGGGCTGAAGCGGGGTGGATCCGTCGCAACGCCGTTTGAGGCCAGCGAGCCCCTCCGCTATTGCCGCCTTCGACCGAAGCGGTCGGGCCTGCTTTACAATCACAACGGCGTTCTGACGCTCGTCAACTCCGATGGTCGGGGCTCGAAGCAACTGGCAGTGGCCGGCGGAAAGGCGGGGTTCGCCATCTGGAGCATGAACGGTCGCACGGTGTTCTACCTGACGGTCCCGGTGGCGCGCGAGAACGTTCAGCTCCGCGAACACAACCCCGAGACCAGCGAAGACAAGTTGATCGCCAACACGACGCAGTTCATCAGCTTTGCCGTCAACGCCGATGGTTCGGTGTTCGCCGGCATCAGCGGGAGTAAGGCGGCTCCGTATGTCCTTCTGCTGGTTCGCGCCGGGCGGCGGGAACTGACGCTTGCTGAACACAAAGCCAGCGTTGCCGACCGCGCCACTGTGGCCTTTTCGGTGAACAGCCAGCGTCTGTTCTACGGCACTGACCGGGAAGGGAAGCCAGCCATCTACTCCATCGGTATGGAGAAGTTCGTGGAAGACACCATTTCTCCGGACACCTGGGACGACGAAGACGAGAAGAAATCGAAGAAAAAGAAGAAGACCGCCAGGTAGACTACTGGACCCAGCCCGAGGCGACCGCGCCAGCCGATTGTGTCTGAGCGCCAGCTGGCATCGGACCCATGACGCGACCCTCGGCAACGGCAAACAACTCTTCCGGTGTGCGGCCGTCGACGGGGAACTGGGCGCATCCGGCAGCCAGGCTGAGGCCGTCCCATTCGCGCATTGTCTGACGAATCCGAGACAGTCGAGTCAGAATGGTGCGCGCCGAGGCGCCGATGATCACGGCTGCGAAGTCGTTACTTCCGATCCGGCACAGAGCTTCGTAGTCCGCGATCTCGTCCGCCAGCAGGGCGGATCCGGCGCGGATAGCGGCCTCCAGGCGGTCGGGCGGAAGTGACTCCGTGCCTTCCACGCAGGCAACCAGCACGGCGACTGGCGTGTTCAGCCGAGAGTTCCGCTTCAGCGTTTCCGAAAGGTGGCGCAGAAACGTGAGACTGTCCCAGCTTTGGGCGGGTTCGGCGGTCTTCGGGCTGGGCTGACTGGCGCGGTTCGCCAGCGCTTCCAGACCCGCTGCAAACCGCGGTGCCAGCGATTGCAAAACACTCATGTGATCGCGAGTGAACCCGTCGCGGGCCTCCTGGTACAACGACACACAACCGAAGACATGCCCGCTCCGTTCCACCGGTACGGACAGCGCGGAGCGCATCCCGCTCACCTGGCGCGAATCGTTCCGATAGCCCGATTCCACAGCCGGGTTGCCGTTCACCACGGACTTACGATTCTCCACCACCCAGCCTGAAAGACCCTCCCCCACCGGGATGCGGAGCGTCGCGAAAAAACGGCTCTCGGCTCCGTGGATCCACGCGGGCGTGAGCGACGTGCCCTCCACCAGCCAGATCACGATGGTGTCGTGCGGAACCAGCCGCTGGAGACGGACGGCGAACCGCGCAAAGAACTCCTCGCGGTCCATGGTCGCAGCCCGCGTGGCCGAATCGACCAGTTGCTGCATTTCCCGCCTGGCGCTGGTGATTGTCTCGAGCAGATCGCGGCCAGCGCCGCCACCCGCTGGTTCCACCCGCTTTGCCTGCTCGAAACCTGCGCCAGGCGCTTCGCCGCGCTCCACCTTCAGGTCGAGCGACAGCTTCAGAGAAGTGCTCTTTTTTGCGAGCGCTTTGCGTTCCAGTTCGACGTAGTTGTCCCGCAGCACGGCAACGACCCTGGGGTCGAAGCTGGTGCCCGATTCGTCGGACACGCGCTGCATCGCTTCGTCAAGCGGCAGCGCGCGCCGGTACTGACGGTCTGAGGCGAGCGCGTCCAGAGTGTCAACCACCGACAGGATTCGAGCGCCCAGCGGAATGTCCTCACCCTTCAATCCATAGGGGTAGCCCGAGCCATTCCACTTTTCATGGTGAGCTCGGACGATGGGGACCACGGGGTACGGAAAGTTGACGTGCTCCAGAATCTCGGCGCCGATGATCGGGTGGATCTTCATACGCTCGAACTCCTCTGGCGTCAGCCGGCCAGGTTTGGAGATGATGTACTCGGGCACCGCCAACTTGCCGATATCGTGCAGCACGGCCGCCGCGCCGAGCGCCTGCAGGTCGCCCGAATTCATCCCGAGACGCTGTCCGATTTCCGTCGCGTAGACCTGAACCCGCCGCAAATGGTCGCTGGTGGTGGTGTCCTTGGCTTCAATGGCCAGCGCCAGCGCTTCAATGGTCCGCATATGCAGAATGGCCAGGTGTTCGGCATGCACCTTGGCGTCTTCCAGCCGCTCCATATGCAGCCGCCAGGTTCTGTGCAGCAGGAACACCGTGGGCAGTCCCAGCGTCGCGGTCTCCCACCCGGCCGAACGCGAGACGGCATGGAAGGTCCAGCCGAGCATGGTCGCCCAGAGGATCGGCGGAAGCTGCGTGAAGTACTGTTCGCGCCAGACCGTCACCACCGAGCGATTTTCCGCAAGGCCTACTACCGATGCCCAGGGGAAAGTCGTGAAGAGGAAAAGCACCAGTCCGGCCGACAATGCCAGGACAGGGTTGGGCACGCCGAACGGCGTCAGCCACGCCAGCAGACGTGCCATGACCGCAATCGCTACAACCAGATTGGCGAGGCTGAAGTACACTTCCAGCAGCGAAACGCGGTTCTGACGACGCCAAACAGTCTCGATAATGAGGCATGCTGAGGTCGTAATGGTGGTCTCGGCGAGGCTCAGCTCCAGCAGGCCGAAAACCACGAACAGGGGGTGGCCCCACATCTGGCCCGCGAGGTCGGGAGCTCTGGCGCGCAGGATGGAGGACGTGAGCGCGATTACAGCGAAAAGTCCGAAGCGCAACGGGTGATCGATCCGCCAGTCGGCACAGGCGAAAGCGATGGCGTTGAACCCAAACAACAGGAACAATGTCACCCAAATCCTGGCTCTCGTTCTCATGGCACCAGTAAGGAACATCGGCGCGTTCGCCGGACTATGTTAGCCCCCGTTCAGAATTAAACCGCCATTTAATCGAAGTGATGCGTTCTAAAGGGACTTACCCATTTTGGGTAACGATCTGGCCGCGGGTGTCGCCTTTCCTGTTTCAACGGTTGCCTTCTGACCAGGGTAGTCTGATAACAAGGGATACATGAACTTCTCCATCGTTCCGGCTGCACAGCCGGCCCGCAACTTTTTGGTTCTGGTCTGTGCCGCGTTCTGCATGACCTCCTGTACGAAACAACAGCCGATTCAGGCTAAGCAGGATTCGGCACCCGTCCAGATCAAGGCGGTGCGGGTCCGGTCGCGAGATGTCACTCGCGCAGTTCAGTCGGTTGGAACGATGTTTCCGTTCGACGAAGCCGTCATCAGCGCTGAGATCGAAGGACGGGTTGTTGAGGTCAAAGCGGACCTCGGCGACGTCCTCGCCAAAGGCGCCGTTCTTGTCCGAATCTCCGATGAAGAGCAGAAGTACATGCTCCAGCAGAACGAAGCGGCGCTCCGTATGTCAATGGAGCGCGTGGGCTTAAAGAACGAGAACGACAAGATTATCGACATTCTGCAGTCCTCCGAAGTCCGCCGCACCCAGGCTGATTTGTTCGATGCCGAGCAGCGCTTTAAGCGCACCAAGAGCCTGGTGGACCAGGGCATCGGTTCGGCAGCCGACCTGGATCAGGCGCAGGCTCGGTTCAATGCCGCGCGGGCCACGTACGACCAGTCGATCAACAGCGTCCGGAATCTGCTGCAGGAGATCGAGAGGCAGAAGGCGCTGGTGGAACTCCAGCGCAAGAAGCTGCGCGACGCGGTCGTTTACGCGCCGTTCGCCGGCAGTGTCAAGGAAAAGAGCGTTTCGACGGGTGCATTCGTCCGGCCCAATACGCCGCTGTTCACACTGGTCAAGACCGATCCAATCCGGCTGAAGCTGGAGGTGCCGGAGCGGTTCGCGCCGTGGGTGAAGCTGGGGCAGATCATGGAAGTCCAGGTGGAAGCCTTTCAGGACAGGAAATTCACCGGTAAAGTCTGGCGCATTTCGCCCACCGTCGAGCAGTCCAAGCGCACGTTTATTGTGGAGGCGCTGGTCGCCAATCCGAAGAATGAGCTGAAGCCCGGTTCTTACGCGCGCGCTTCGCTGCCGACTGACAAAACGGAACACATTCTGCTGGTTCCCGTGCGGTCTGTGGTGTACCTGTTCGGTGCGAACAAGACGTTCGCGGTCCGCAACGGCAACACGATTGAGGCTCGTGACGTGAAGATCGGCGACCGGTTCGCGGAAGAGGTCGAAATTCTGGAAGGTTTGCAGGAAGGCGACATGGTTGCCACCTCACAGATGAACCGGCTGGACACCGGAACCAAGGTGTCGATCGCCCCGCCCGATACCCCGAAGGGCGAGAAGAAAGCCTCCGACTAATGGACCGCGGGTTCGGGTTCGGCGCTACGTGGTTTCAGCGACTGTGTAGCGCCGAACTTCCGTTGCCCGTCCTGTAGTTTCGTCGGCATCCACGATGACGGCATGTAGTTCCACACCGCCGCGCGCCGCTTCCATGCGCGCTGGCACTCCGGTCAGGAATCGCCGTATTACCGTATCCTTATCCACTCCAATCACGCTGTTGTATGGCCCCGTCATGCCGGCATCTGTCTGATAGGCCGTGCCGCCGGGTAGTATGCGCGTGTCCGCGGTGGGGATGTGGGTGTGCGTTCCAATCATTGCCGAGACGCGGCCGTCCAGATACCAGCCCATCGCCATTTTCTCGCTGGTCAGTTCGGCGTGGAAGTCGACGAAGCGAATCGTCACCGCGGGGTCGAGCGCTGCCAGAATCTTGTCGGCTTTGCGGAATGGGCAGTCGGTCGGCGGCATGTGGGTTCGCCCCTGAAGGTTGATCACAGCCACGGGTATACCGCGCTTTGAGCGAACGACGGTAACGCCCTTGCCGGGCAGGTCCTCCGTGTAGTTCGCCGGTCGGATCAGTTTGGGCTGACGGTCGAGGTAGTCGTACAACTCACGCTTGTCCCAGACGTGGTTGCCGGAGGTCATGGCGTCGATTCCGAGGGCGAACAGCTCCTCGGCGATCAAAGGCGTGATGCCGAATCCGCCAGCGGAGTTTTCAGCGTTGGCAATGACGAAGTCGATGTACTCTGCAGTGATTATGCGGCTCAGACGGTCGGCGACGATCCCCCGCCCTGGCGAGGCGAATATGTCGCCGATAAAGAGGATTCTCATGGGGCGTGAAAGGCAGGAGCGCACTTCACGCAGCACAGCGGAATCCCTTATTGACCCCGTCATTTACAGGGGTGGGTCCTCCGCGCATCTTTAGGCTTCTCCATGGCTTACGACAAGCCGGAGCCTGCACACCGATGCATTCATGCGAGCCGGACCCGGAATAATTGAGTGTTGGATCAATTATCGGGAGACCGCCAACAGCCGTGCATTGTTCCGCACGCTCCTGAGAAGAATGGTAACACCCCGAGGTTAGCGTTTCACTGCGGGAATCGCGGGATACTGGCACCCTGAGCTCCTCGTCGTCCATATCCGCGATACTCGAAACTGACACTCATGCGAAGCCTGATCCTCTGCCTCCTGGCCCTGACTGTTCCGCTTGCCGCCCAGACCCCGGCGCACGAAGCCATCCGGCAACGCATCGGGTCATTCCCGGGCACGGTCACGCTCTACGCGAAGAACCTCGACACCGGCAAGACCATCGGCATGGGCGAATCCGACCCGGTTCGCACGGCGAGCACCATCAAGCTCCCCGTCATGCTCGCCGTCTTCGACGCGGTGGCGCAGGGTAAGAACAAATGGACTGAGATGCTGACGGTCACCAGGGCCGAGAATGTCAGCGGCAGCGGCGTGATCGGCAGCGAGCTGTCGGACGGCGTTCGCCTGCCTGTGCGCGACGTGCTGAACCTGATGATGGTGCTGAGCGACAACACCGCGACGAACATGCTCATCGAGCGATTTTCGGCTGAGGCGGTGAACACGTATCTCGACAAGCTCGGGATCAGGTCGACACGGCTGATGCGCAAAGTGCGCGGAGACGGGAATAACCTGAAGTCGCCGTCGGGCTGGTCGGAAGCGGGCCGGCTGCCGGAGAATGCGAAGTTCGGGCTGGGGAAGTCGACGCCGAAGGACATGGTGACGATCCTTGAGCGTCTGGAGAAGGGCGAGATCGTCAGCCCCGAGGCTTCGAAGGAGATGCTCGCCATCATGAAGCGCTGCCAGGACGACACGGGCGTTCGGCGCAAACTGAACGAGTACTCCATCTACAACAAGACCGGCGCACTCGACGCGTTGCGGTCCGATGTCGCACTGGTTCGCAGCAAGTCCGGGGCGCGCGTCGCCATGGCGATCACGGTGGAGGGGATCCCGGTGGTCGACTATACGCCCGAGAATCCGGGCTCGATTCTGATCGCCGATATCGCCAAAATTCTTGTCGAGACACTCGCTGTAAAATAGGCGTCGTGCAGCACACCAGCCGACGCAGTTTCCTGGGCGCCCTGTCCGCAGCCGCGGCCGCTCCGGCGCTTCTACTCGGAGCCACCCGGGCTACCGATATCCGTATCGAGGAGCTGAGCCACAGCTTCGAGGATTTCCTTTACCGCACGCCCATCAAGTTCGGCGGCACAGAAGTGAACAAGGTGACGTTGCTGAACGTCAACGTCACGGTGCGCACCCGGGCAGGGAAGACGGCGAAGGGTTTCGGCTCGATGCCGCTGGGGAACGTGTGGTCCTTCCCGTCGAAGACCATGCCGTATGAGAAAACGCTGCAGGCCATGAAGGACCTCAGCGAGCGCATTGCGGCGATTACACGCGGCTACAAGGAGTATGCGCATCCGGTGGATATCGACGAGGCCGTCGAACCGGCGTGGCTCACCGCCGCGGCTGAGGTGTCGAAGAAGCTCGCACTCGACGCGCCGATTCCGAAGCTCTGCACGCTGTGCACCGGCAGTCCGTTCGACGCGGCGATCCACGACGCCTTCGGCAAACTGCACAACCGGAGCACGTACCAGACCTACGGGTCGGACCTGATGACGCACGATTTGTCGCACTACATCGGCGCCGAGTTCAAGGGCGAGTATCTGGACAAGTACGTCCTGAAGCAGCCCAGGCCACAGATGCCGCTGTATCACCTGGTGGGTGCGGTCGACCCGATCACCGAGTCCGACATCGTGAAGAAAGTCGGCGACGGACTGCCTGAGACCCTGCCTGAATGGATCCGCTACAACGGAATCACCCATATCAAGATCAAGCTGAATGGCGAGGACCGGAAGTGGGACACGGACCGCATCCTTCGCGTCGACAGCACGACCACGGAAACCCAGACGAAGCTCGGCGTCAAAGACTGGAAATATTCGCTGGATTTTAATGAAAAGTGCCCGAACGTCGATTATCTGATCGGCATGCTGAACGACGTGAAAGTGAAGGTGCCGGACGCCTTCCGCAGGATTCAGTACGTGGAGCAGCCCACCAAACGCGACCTGAAGGCCGACCGCGCCAACGTGATGCACGCCGCGGCGAAGCTCAAGCCCGTCGTCATCGACGAGTCTTTGACGGACAAGGAAATGCTGATGCTGGCCCGCGAGATGGGCTACTCCGGGACCGCGCTCAAGGCCTGCAAGGGTCAGGCGCAGGCGCTGCTGATGGCGGCTGTCGCGCAAAAATACAACATGTTCCTTTGCGTGCAGGACCTCACGTGTCCGGGCGCGTCGCTGATCCACTCGGCCGGGCTCGCCGCGCATGTTCCGGGGGTCGCGGCTATTGAAGCCAACGCTCGCCAGTACGTGCCGGTGGCCAACAAGGGCTGGGAGAAGAAATTCCCCGGAATTTTCACTGTCAAGGATGGATATTTGAAAACCGGAGTCCTCAGTGGACCCGGACTTAGCGCGGTCGCCTGAAAAAGGTAACATCGCGCCAGAAAGAATCGCCTGATCCCTTTCCGCACAATGAAACGCAGACGCCTGCTTAAAGCACTCGCGGCCGTGCCCGCCGCTCCGGCGCTCCTCGCCCAGCAACAGCAGAATAATACGCCCCGGCCGAGTCCGCAGACTACGCCTCCCGCCGATGCAACCACGCCTCCGGCGCCATACAACCGCACTCCGGCTGCCGCGGTCGAGCTCCCTAAACTGGAGACTTCGGTCGCCGACGAAGCCGGGATTATGACGCCGCGTTTCTTCACGCCGGCGCAGTTTGCGGCACTTCGGAAGCTGAGCGAGGTCATCATGCCGAAGATCGGCGAAGCCCCTGGCGCGCTGGAGGCGAGCGCCCCGGAGTTCCTCGACTTTCTCCTCAGCCAGTCGCCTTCCGATCGCCAGACGCTGTATAAAACGGGACTCGACCTGCTCAACGCGGGGGCTCGGAAGAAGTTCAGCAAGCCCTATGCCGAGCTCGCTGCCGACGAGGCGGGAACGCTGCTGGCGCCGCTCAAAGAGAAGTGGACCTTCGATCCTCCGGCCGATCCGCTCGCCCGTTTCCTCTGGGCCGCCAAGTCCGACATCCGCACCGCCACTATGAACTCGAAAGAGTACACGGTCGCAGCCAGCAGCGGCCGGCGCGGTGGTGGTGGCATGGGTCTGTACTGGGCGTCGCTCGACTAACGAATACCGGAGAATACAATGCCCCAAACCGAATACGACGTCATTATTATCGGCTCAGGCGCCTCCGGCGGGATGGCTGCCTACACCCTTACGAAGCGCGGTGTGAAAGTGCTGCTGCTGGACGCGGGTCCGCAGGTCGATTTCAACAAAGTCCGGACGCTGAAGCCGGTCTACGAATTGCCGTATCGCGGCTTCGGCAAGCCCGGCCGCCTGGCGCATGTGAATCAGGCCAGTGAGTTCAACGCGAACCAGTGGGTCGACGAGACCGAAGTCCCCTATACCCACGATCCGAAAGAACCGTATAACTGGGTCCGCGTGCGGATGCTCGGCGGCAAGTCGAACTTTTGGGCGCGCATGTCGTTCCGGCTGAGCGACTACGAATTCAAAGGAAAAGATTTTGACGGGTTCGGCGAAAATTGGCCTATCGACCACGCTGAGCTGTCGCCCTTCTACGATAAAGTGGAGCCGATTTTCCGAGTATCCGGCAAAAAGGAAGGGCTTATGCAGCTTCCCGACGGCCAGTTTATCGACGATACAAGCCCCGACGCCCAGGCCTCCGCGCGCGTTGCCTCAGCGGGCAAGCCGTTTGGCATCACGGTCACCAAGATCCGCCGGGCGCTCGGCAACGGACAACTGGCCAGCAGCTTCAACCTGTTGCTTCCGGCTGCGATGGAGACGGGCAATCTCACCATCGTACCCAACGCCGTCTGCCGGGAGGTGTCGGTCGACAGGAAGACGGGGCTCGTCAACGGCGTGCATTTCGTCGAAAAACACAGTAAACGGGAGATCCACGCGAAGGGACGGGCTGTGGTGGTCGGGGCGTCATGCCTCGAGAGCACCCGCATCCTGCTCAACTCGAAGATCGCTAATTCGAGTGGGACGCTGGGGCACTACCTGCATGACCAGTTCTACATCAGCAACAGCGTGGTCGCGATTGTCCCCGATGCCCGTGGGGGACGCAGTCGCGGTATCGTCGGCAGCTCGGGCTATATCCCCCGGTTCCGCAATTTGAAAAAGGGAGAAAAGCACGACTTTATCCGCGGATATGCATTCGATTTCTACACCGGTGGCACGCCCGACCCCAAATATTTCCCCTCCTGGGGCGAGGATCTGCAGAAGGATATCGACCGGAATCGCGGCGCTGCGTTCTCCGCAACCTTCATGGGCGAAGTGCTGCCCCGCTTTGAGAACTTCGTGCAGATCGACAAGACAAAGGTCGACGCCTACGGCATCCCGGTGCTGAACTTCAAGTGCAGGTACACCGACAACGAATTTAAGATGGCGAAGGACGGCAACGATGTCCTGAACGAAGTCTGCTCGAAAGCGGGCTTCGAGGTGCTGCACCGGAACGACAAAATGTACCCGCCCGGTCACAGCATCCACGAACTCGGGACGTGCCGCATGGGCGACAACCCGAAGACCAGCGTGCTCAATAAGTGGAACCAGAGCCACGAGATCAAAAATCTGTTCGTGGTCGACGGAAGCAGCTTCGTCACCGGCGGATCGCAGAACCCGACCATGACCATCCTGGCGCTCTCCATGCGAGCCTCGGAATTTCTTGCTGACCAAATGCAGAAAAGGAACATCTAACTGCACGTGATCTGTCGCATCGCAATACTGTGCGCCGCCTTCGTGTTGACGGTGGCGGCGCAATCCCCCGGGCGGGAGACGCCAGCAGGGCCGGAACAGCCTGTTCCCTACAACCACAAACATCATGTGGGCACACTGAAGCTTCGGTGCAACATGTGCCATCCAAACAAGGACCCCGGCGAACTGATGGGGCTGCCTGCGGCGAGTGTCTGCATGCAGTGCCATCAGTCCGTGAAGACCGACAGCCCCGCAATTCGAAAGCTAACTGAATATGCGAAGAGCTCACGCCCGGTGAAATGGGTGCGCGTCTATGAAATTCCGACGTATGTGTTCTTTAGCCACCGGGCCCATGCCGAAGCGAAAAACACATGCCAGGAATGCCACGGCGACGTGGCTAGCCAGGAACTGATGTCAAAGCAGGTCAATCTGAACATGAGTGGCTGCATGAGCTGCCACAAAACGAAGAACGCCAGCAACGACTGCACGTACTGTCACGAGCAGCGCAATTAGCTACTGGCCGACGATCATCCCGTCCTTCATCCGCTCCACGCGATCCGCGAACGATGCAGCTTCAGGGTTGTGCGTGATCATCAGAATCGTCTGACCCAGTCGCTCATTCAACGACTTCAGCAGTTCCAGAACCAGGGTCGAGTTCTCCGTGTCCAGGTTACCAGTCGGCTCATCTGCCAGCAGGATGGCAGGGTTGTTGACGATGGCTCGCGCAATGGCGACGCGCTGTTGCTCGCCGCCCGACAACGCGCGCGGCTTGTGGTCGAGCCGATGCGAGATGCCGAGCATCTTGAGCGCCTCGTCAAAGTGCGGATCCGTCGCCCCGGAGCGCCCGGCGAGGCTGCGCGCCAGTTCAATATTATCGGCCGCCGTTAAGGTGGGCAGCAGGTTGTATTTCTGAAAAACGAACCCAATGGAAGTCTTGCGAAGTTTGGCTCGCTCGGCCTCACCCATCACGCGCAGGTCTCGGCCGTCGACGTATGCCTCGCCCGACGTCGGTGGAGTCAGTCCGCCCAGAATATTGAACAGTGTCGACTTGCCCGAACCGGAGTGCCCGACAATGGCGAGAAACTCACCGCGCTGCACATTCAGGTTCACTCCGCGAAGCGCATGCACATCGACGTCGCCCGTGCGGTACGTCTTACACAACTGGTGGGCGCGGATAATCGGCTCACTCATAGCTGAGCGCCTCAATCGTGTCCTGACGGGCTGCCTTCAATCCCGGATACAGCGCGCCGAGCACCGCTCCGGCAATCGAAATGAGTCCTGCCACAGGCCACCATTCCGGAACGATCGCCACAGGCAGCGAAGATGGCACGAAGGCCATAATGGCCCATCGCGCAAGAAACGCCAGCACGATGCCAATCACCGCGCCCACCAGGGCCAGCAGCACTGTCTCGCGAAGCAGCATCGTCAGCACGTACATCTTTGTCGCGCCGAGCGCCTTCAGGATTCCAATCTCGCGCGTGCGTTCCAGCACCGCGGTATACATCGCCAGGAATACGATGAGAAAGCCGAACACCACGGCCAGCCCGATCAACACCGCGATGAATGGCGTCACGCCCGGAATCTGGCCTGGCGTCAGGTAAGAGAGGAACTCCTCCATCGAATAGATGGGATAGCCCTCAAGCGATTTCTTCATCGATTCGATGACGCCCTGGATGCTCTTCGGGTCGTCTACCTTCACGTAGACCATGCTGATCTTGCCCGTGTTCGACGTCACCTGCTGCAGGTACGACTTGTCGACGAACAGTTTGCCCAGCTTGCCCGACTCGATGACTCCGCGAACCACCCACTTCTGGCCGGCGAGTTCGACCGAATCGCCCGGCTTCAGCTTGCGCTGCTGCGCGTAGCTCTCATCGATCAGCATATCGGTCGGCTTTTCCAGCGGTCCGCCCTCCAGGTACCTCAGCCCACCAGCCATCTTTGTGAACCGGTCGAGGTCTACGCCGATAATGCTGTCGAAGCCGCCGATGCCGTGCACCATCACGCCCTGCGCGAGTGTGACGTGTGGTTGCTTTTCAGAAAACTTCACCATGCCTTCGCTCATTGGTGCGGAGGAGAGGCCGAGGATCGACGTGCCTGGCGGCCGGACGATGATGTCCGCACCCACACCACGCGTTCGCGCGGCGCTGGCATCCACCAGTCCGCGCGTCAGCCCAACGATCGTAAGCACGAGCGTTACCTGCAGGCCGATCGCAAGGACTGTCAGCAGTGTTCGTAAAGGTCGGTGGCGCAGGTTCTCGAAGACGAGTTTGTTGACCAATTTTCAATTGTACTGGACAAGGAGCCTCAGAGAACTTTCCGAACAGGGTAACCGTAAAATAGATTCTGCGACCTATGTTCCGCACTCTACTTGTCTTCGCACTCATCGCGGCAGCGGCAACCACCGCTTCAGCCGCAAACCCGACGTTCTACAAAGATGTGCTCCCGGTGTTGCAGGAGCGTTGTCAGGAATGCCACCGGGCCGGCGAGATCGGCCCAATGACCCTCTTCACATACAAAGAAACCCGACCGTGGGCGAAGAGCATTCGCGAGGTGGTACGAACGAAGAAGATGCCGCCATGGTTCGCGAATCCGAATCATGGCAAGTTTGTCAATGACCGCTCGCTCTCACAGTCGGAGATTGACATCCTGGCTGCGTGGTCGGATACCGGTGCGGCGGAAGGCAGCCCGAAGGATGCACCGGCGCCCAAACAGTGGACCAGCGGCTGGGGTATGCCCGTCAGGCCCGATGTGGTTATCGGCATGAAGCAGCCTTTCAGCCTGCCCGCGGCAGCCACCATCGACTACCAGTACATCGTGATCCCCACCGGCTTCACGGAAGACAAGTGGGTGCAGATGGTGGAGGCCCGGCCCAGCAATCGCGGCGTGGTCCATCATGCCGTGGTCTTTGTGCGAGGGCCCGCCGACAAGTGGTTGCGCGGCGAAGCGAAGCCGTTTGAACCATGGTCGCCGCCGAAAACAGGAGCCGATGGCAAACCGCGGCAGGGCGATATTGATGGTTTTGGCGCCGAGTTTCTCACTGTGTACACGCCCGGTAATTTGCCCGACGTGTTCAAGCCTGGGCAGGCTCGTCTGATCAAGGCTGGCTCCGACCTGGTGCTCCAGATGCACTACACCACCAATGGGAAGCCTGGTACGGACCTCACCCAAATTGGTCTCGTCTTCTCGAAGGAGAAGCCCCTGGAGCGGATTATTACCGTGGCTGTGGGCAACTCCCGATTCGTGATTCCTCCGGGCGACCCGGCATATCGCGTACCCACGCGCTTTCAGGTACCAAACGACTCCACGATCCTCAGCTTCTTCCCACACATGCACGTTCGCGGCAAGGGTTTCGAGTACAAAGTGCAACTTCCCGGCGAGGAAATGAAGACCATGCTCCAGGTAGACAACTACAACTTCAACTGGCAGCTTAGCTATCGTCTGGCCGAGCCCCTGAAGTTCCCGGCGGGAACGCGGTTTGAATTCACAGGAATATTCGATAATTCTCCGAACAATCCGTATAATCCAGACCCGAAGTCGCAGGTCCGTTTTGGCGAACAGAGCTGGGAGGAGATGAGCATCGGCTTCTTCGACCTCGCTGTTCCACTGGACATGGATCGGAAGAGCTTCTTTCGCCGGTCCAGTCCAACGCCGCCCGCTCCCAGGGCTGAATAACGAACGTGGTTCGAAGCGTCATCCTGCTGCTGGCCGGAGCCGTGCTCGCCCCGGCCCACGATCTCATCACGACGAAGCTGACCTGGTCGGTCGAGATCTCGCGCATCGTGTACCGGCGCTGCGCGTCGTGTCACCGCGATGGCGGTCCCTCGCCGATGCCGCTGGTCACGTGGGAAGAGGCTCGGCCGTGGGCCAAGGCGATTCGCGACGAAGTGCTCGCCAGACGCATGCCGCCGTGGGGCGCTGTGCGCGGCTACAGCGACCTGCAACATGACCCGAGCCTCACGCAGGATGAGATGACCCGCATCGCGGAATGGGTGGAAGGCGGCGCGCCGGAGGGCGATCCGAAGTACCTTCCGCCTTCCATCCCAGATGCGCCGCCAGCAGCCAAACCGATGCCCGGGCGAACACTGCGGACGGTGCGGCTCACAGCCGCAACGGTTATTCTCGGCCTAACCCCACTGGCCGATGTGGCGTCGGCGAAAATCTACGCACAGCGGCCGGACGGCACAATCGAGCCCCTTCTCCGGCTGCGAGACTACAAACAGAAATGGGCCCGGACGTACCTGTTGGCTGAGCCGCTGAAACTCCCCGCCGGCACGCGCATCGTCTCCGAACCGCCGGTCTCCATACAACTCCTGACGCGCTAAGCACGCGAAGTGGTAAGACAGTCGAATGAAGCTTTTTGCCATCGACTGGCACAACACCTTTGCCTTCACGATGTCCCCGGTAGAGTTGATGATTCGAGGGACCCTCACCTACCTCGCGCTGTTCGCCATGATGCGCTTCGTCCTGAAGCGGGAGGGTGGAAACGTCGGGCTTGCCGACCTGCTTATGACGGTGATGGTCGCCGACGCGGCCCAGAACGCGATGGCTGCCGAGTACAAATCAGTCACCGACGGTCTGGTGCTTGTGGGAACCATCGTGTTCTGGAACTACGCTCTCGACTGGCTGACTTTTCGCTTTGAGGGGTTCCGCAAGCTGCTGGAACCTGCCCCGCTCAAACTCGTGGTGAACGGGGAAATGTTGCGTCGCAATATGCGCAAGGAACTGGTCTCAGAGGGGGACATCATGAGCCATGCCCGGGAAAGCGGCATCGAATCGCTCCAGGATATTGCGGCTGCTTATATGGAATCGGACGGCAAAATCAGCATCATTCCGAAAAAATGATTCAGACCGCGGCGATGGGTACGGTAAATGCCACCGTGTTCAATACACCCAGGCGCTGGAACTGCACCCAGACACGATGCAGTCCGGCGCGCGGAAAGATGACGTTGAACTGAATGGTGTCGCTCTTGTCTTCCCACGCCGGATGCGTGTGAATCATATCCGCCAGATCGGAACTCGCCAGCAGCATGTGCCCCCACGCACCCAGATAAGGCTCGAGGCCGTCACCCGGCTGGAGTCGAAAGAACAGCATGGTCTTCGTTCCTGCCAGCGGCTGGGGCGGGTCCATGCGAATGCTCACTGTAAGATTCGACCCGCGCTGGGTTCCGGTGTCCGTCGACAGCGCGGCAACTTCCGGCTGCGAGCCCACGGCATACAATGTCTTGCCGATCATCTGCGGCATCGCGTTTTCCGGATAGAAATCGCACAGTAGCCGGTATTCCCCACCATGCGGCAGGGCGGTCTGAAACAGGAAGGACCCGTCGGCCTGCCGCACAGGATGTTCATGCGCGAAATACTGCAAGTCCGAACTGACGATGAATAAATGAAGGAGTTTTTCGTGAATAAGCTGGAGTTTCGCGGGCTTTCCGGTTTTGGGATCCTTTGGCACCAGCCGCATTCGCAGCGGTGCGCCGGCCCGAAGCGGCTTCGGGCTGACCGTCAGATCGACGGCAAACTCCCGCGGATCGGGAATCCCGGCCACCAGCTTCATTCCGCATCGCGGGCACTTGGCGGGGACCGGCGACCGCACCTCCGGATCCATCGGGCAAATGAATGGAATTTCCTGGCCAGAGGCCGCTGCCGCCAGACTGCTCAGCAGAAAAGCCCGTCGATTCACTGCGCGAACCGTTTGAAGAAACTCGAGTCGTTCCACTTCGGCCGGCTCGGGCGTTCCGCCAAATCATCCAGAAATGCCGCCATTACTTCGTTAAATCGAACCGCACCGTCGATGCTGACGGGCTGCTTCAAATCGTCCGACGGCGCGTGATACCGCTCCTTCGTCCACTTCGCCAGAATCTGGCCCTCGGGCGTGTTCGGCTCGGCGTGAAACTTGAATGCCAGAGACGGGACTCCATTGCGGATGAAGCTGTACTGGTCACTGCGGGTGAAGCGGCCCCGAGCCGGTTCCGGATCGCGCTCAGCAGGCAACCCGAAACGTTTGGCGACCGCCGCAAACTCCGGCCCAAGATCCGATTCATCAAGCCCGAGAACCGTGATCGCCCTCAGCGGAATAATCGGCAGAAACATATCCGTATTTAAATCCGCCACCAGTTGACCGCGAGGCACAGTCGGGCGATTTGCGAAATATTTCGAGCCCAGCAGTCCCCCTTCTTCTCCGGTGACCGCCGCGAAGATTATCGACCGCTTCAACTGCCTGCCTCGCAGACCCTTCGCAATCTCAATCATCGACGCAATACCGGACGCATTGTCCATCGCTCCGTTGTAGATCGTGTCGGCAGGATCGGAGGGAACCGCGGGACCGATCCCGAGATGATCGAGGTGCGCCGAATACACCACATACTCGTTTTTCAAAATCGGGTCAGAACCGGGAATCATGCCAAGCACATTCTCCGATTCCGCAGTCTTTTCGGTGAACGTCGCCTTCGCGCGGACCCGGTACAGGAGTGGAAATTTAGGCAGTGGCTGGCCCGCTTTGTCGATGGCCAGGAGCTCCTCGGCGGTGTGCCCTGTACCTGCCAACAGCCTGTTCGCTGCGCTCGGATGCAGTGTTAGGCCCACCTGCTGCGACGCTGTCTCATTCAGGCTCGGGTCGGCAAGTCCGATGGTGGGTGTAAGCCTCGACAACGCAGTTCTCTCCCACGGAATATCGGCGCGGCCTGGGTTGAACAAACTCGCCATTCCAACCGCTCCCGCTGCGCTCAGCACCTTCCACTGCTCGGCTGCCGAGCCCGCGTGCGAGCCCAGCGCCGGCGATACACCCTTCGGCAGTCCTTTGAGCACCAGCGCGATCTTTCCCTTTAAATCCAGGCCCTTCAGGTCGTCGACTCCCGCTTCAGGTATCACAAGGCCTTGCCCGACAAACACAATTCCGGCGTCGACCACGCGTCCGGAAATTCCGCGCGAAGCCAGCAGCGCGTCCTTGCCCTGTGTTACCGACTCGACTTTGCCGTTCGGCCCAATGAACTCGAGACTGCTTTCCTTTTCCACGATTTGGCGCAAACGAAACGCAACAGGCTGAAGGTACCCTCGAGTTCCCGCGGGCTTCAGTCCTGCCTTTTCAAATTCCGACGCCACATACTGCGCGGCTTTACGATGTCCTTCCGATCCCGCCTTGCGGCCCTCCAGCGCATCGTCCGCCAGATACGCAACGTGTGCCCACCAGGCTCGGCCCGCTTCAGACACCTCAACCGGAGGTGCCCCGAAGATCGACCACGCCGCGCACACCAGAGTCAGAACGGCAGGGAGTACCCGTTTCACGCACTTGCTCCCGCTTTTGCGGCCTTGAATGCATCCCGAACGCGCCGAATCTGCAGGGCGTGTTTTTCCGCGTGGCCGGCGTAAATACGCAGCCAGTCGAGCAGCGTCATGCGGCCGCGCACACTGTGAATGCCTGCGCGTGAGTAAGACTCCTCGGGCGTGTCCTTCAACAGCTCATAGTTTTCGGCTCGAATGCGGCGAAACGTCTCCAGCGAATTCGAATATTTACGCTTGCTGTAGTCGAGCTTCTCCGCCCATGCATTCTGGTCGGTCTGCTGAATTGTGGGCTCATTCTCGGCGATGATGCTTCGGAAGCGCAGAGCTGCACCCATTTCCGAATCGGACAGGTGCGCCACAATCTGACGCACGGACCACTGTTCGGGTGAGGGACGAAAATCCACCTCGGCACCTGCGGCCCCGGTCAGCGCGGCTGCCACCACTTCAGGACCGCGCCGGAATCTTTCCAGCATTTCCTCCAGTTCACTCATACAGAACAGGATGCCACGAGCGCGGGCGCAACTCCACGAGCGCGGGCGCAACTCGGGTGTCATACTGACCGTGAGCCTTCTGAAACATGTCTCGCCCGATTTCCCGGCGCGCGCTTTTGGTCTCATCGGCCGCGCCGCTGCTCGCCGCGTCTCCTGGTGGCAGCCTCCATCGACACATCGCAAAACACCCTCTGGCCATAACAATGTGGGACTTTTCCTGGCTGGAACGACGCTGGCCCGGAGCCGGCTATGAAGACTGGGACGAAGCACTTGGCGCGCTGAAAACACGCGGCTACGATGCTGTCCGTATCGACGCTTATCCGCATCTGATCCACGCAGGCGCCGACCGAACGTGGGAACTTCTGCCGCACTGGTGGTTTCAGGACTGGGGCGCTCCGTCGCGTTGCCGCGTCCGCATTCAGCCGGAACTCAACAAATTTATCGCCGCCTGCGGCCGCCACAACATCTGCGTCGGGCTCAGCACCTGGTTCCGACAAGATGTCGACGATACGCGGCTAAAGATCCAGGGTCCGGCCGACCTCGCCGCCATGTGGAAGACGACCCTTGATTCCATCGAGCCAGGGCTCCGCAAACATCTGTTGTATGTCGACCTTTGCAACGAATGGCCCATCGAACCATGGGCGCCGTTCTATCCGAAGAAGACACCACGCACCAGCCCCGAAGGGGTTCGGTGGATGCGAGAGAGCATCGACCAGATTCGCGCTGCATACCCGTCACTCGACTACACGTTCTCCTTCAGCAGTGAGTACAACACGTGGAAGCAGCAGGACTTTAGCATGCTCGATTTTCTGGAACTGCATCTCTGGATGACAACGTTCTCTGATTTCTATAAGAAAGTCGGTTATGCGTGGGAGCGCTTTGACCAGAAAGGTTATGACAATGTGGCCCTCAACGCCGAGCGCATCTACCGTGAAAACCCAAAGCACTGGCAGGACCGCCTTAAGTTCGGTATCGACACGCTGGCCGAATGGTCCGCCGCCTCAAACAAGCCGCTCATGACCACCGAATGCTGGTCGCTTGTCGACTACAAGGACGGTCCGATGCTGCCGTGGGACTACCTGAAAGAGCTGTGTGATCTCGGTGTACGCCATGCGGCGGCGAAGCAGCGCTGGATCGCGATCGCGACATCGAACTTCTGTGGACCACAGTTTCAAGGCATGTGGCGCGACGTGGAATGGCACCGCAGGCTCACCCGCGTAATCCATGAGGCGAAGCTACCCGTAAACTGGTAGCAGCGTGACGCGATACCTCGCCCTCTTACTTGTCCTCGGCGCAACGGCCCTTCAGGCCGCCGACACCGTCGTACGATCCGGTTCCTTCGAGGTGTACTCCCTTGCAGGAGATCGCGAGGCCAGGGACATCATGAACTTCGCCGAGCAGATCCGGTACACCCTCGGATGGCAGCTCGGCAATCAGGACATCAGGACCACCTGGCCCGTGCGGATCCTGCTGGTGAAGAAGAAGCAGCCGGTGGCTCCGGAGTGCAGGCTGGCGCGCGACGCGTTCGTCTGTTCGGTCTCTGAGCCCACGCCCGAGTTTGCGTCCAGTCTGACGCGCATCGTGCTCGACTCCTGGAGCGGCTACCTGCCACCACCGTTCTACCGCGGCATGTTGCAGCTCTACGCCACCATTCAGATCGACGGGCCGCGTATTACGCTCGGTGCTGTCCCTGCTCAGAAGGACCGCGACTGGGCCCGCGCGCACATGCTTTCGGTCGACCCGAATTACAGCGGCAAGCTGCGTGTGCTGCTCGGCAATCTTAGCCGTGGTGTCGAGGCCGAGGTCGCGTATCGCAATGCGTTCAGTGAAGGACCAGAAGGCCTCGAGGCGTCGCTCGACCGCTACCTTTCCGCTGGTAAGTACGGTACGATCACCGCACCGAGCCGGCCGTTAAACGCCCAGCGCCAGCTCATCGCAAAAGATGCCGATCCGGTGGACCTGCGGACGCTGCAGGCAGATCTGCTGCTGGCCGCGGGACAGTCCGATGCGGCTCGCAAGGCTTACGCGGGGATCGGCACGCCTGCTGGTCATGAGGGCCTCGGGCTGGTGGCTCTGAAGGCGGGGAGCAAGGACGAAGCGGCCCGCGAACTGGCCCAGGCAACATCGGCTCGAGCGCTGCTCGAATACGCCCGGCTGGTTACAGATGGCGAACAGAAGCGTGCGGCGCTGATAAAAGCCGCGGCGGCAAACGATCGCTGGGCTGAGCCGTTTGTGATGCTGGCGGCACTGGAAACGCACCCCGCACAAAAGCTGGCCGCGCTCCGAAAAGCAACTACGATTCAGTCAGGGCGCCCAGAGATCTGGACCGAGCTCGCCGAGCTGCAGGAGCAGAATAAGCAACTCGCCGATGCCGCGAAATCATGGGCTGCGGCTGAGCGCGCCACCGGCGATCCGGAAGCCCGCGAGCGCGTTCGAGCCCGTCGCCTTCAGGGCGAGCAGGCTCGCATGGAAGCCGATCGCGCAGCCAAAGAAGAACTTCGCCGCAAGGAGCGGGCCGAGGCCGAAGCATTCCGCAACTCCGCGCTTTTGAAGATCCGCGAGGCCGAGGCACGCGCCAATGCGGGACGTCAGCAACTCGATCCCAGCAAGCTCGACCGTTACAAGGACGAGTCCGACACGAAGAAGGTAAAAGGGACCCTGACGCGCGTGAACTGCCTCGGCCAGAAGGCTGAACTCGTAGTTACGAATGGCAGGCAGGTCACCACGATTCTGGTACCCGATCCGAGTAAGATCGCGATTGCCGGGGGCGGGGAACGCACGCTCTCCTGTGGCCCTCTGAAACCGGTTCGCAGCGTTACGGTGGAGTACACGCCTCGCACCGATCTGGGCAAGTCCATCGCCGGCGAAGCCGTCAGGCTCGAGTTCCACTGATGCCCGAAACGCGCCGCCTGCGCTGGATCGCCGTCAGTGTTCTTTTCCTGTCCTCGGCGCTGAATTATCTGGACCGGTCTGTCCTGTCGGCGTTAATGCCGACATTAAGGAAAGAATTCGGGATCGGTGGAGCGGAATTAGGCACTTTAATCGCGGCCTTTTCCATCACGTATGCCGTCTCTGCTCCGCTCATGGGGCTCCTGATTGACCGGTTCGGCCTGCGCTACGGCGCATCCTTCGTTGTTGGCTTCTGGTCGATGGTCAGCATTGGCACCGGCTTCGCGGGCGGCTTCGGGAGCCTGATGGCGTTCCGGGCCATGCTCGGACTGGCCGAATCGGGCGGAATTCCATGCACCGGGAAGGGAAGCGCGGCGTATCTCGAGCCCCGCGACCGCGCCCTCGGAAGCGCCATCAGCCAAATCGGAATCTCACTCGGATTATCCGCCGCGCCGATTCTGACTGAGGTGGTCACCGCCCGGTTCGGCTGGCGGTCGACATTTGTGGTCGCAGGACTTCTTGGCTTCGTCTGGCTTCCCATCTGGCTTTGGACGTCGACGCGAATCCCTCCCGGCCAGATCCCGGGCGATCCGCCGAAGGTGCCCTACGGCGATATGTTTCGCGACCGGCGATTCCTGACACTCATTGCGGCAAATGGCCTCTCCATGACGGTCTACAGCCTCTGGACCACATGGCCCACACTGTTCCTGGTAAACACTTTCGGCATTACGCAGGAGCACGCCAACACCGGGTTTGTCTGGATTCCGCCGATATTCGCAACGCTCGGCGGTCTGTCAGGCGGGCTGCTGGCGCAACGCGTTATCAAAGAGGGAATCGACCCCGCGGCCGCGCGGATCCGCATTTCGGTGATTGCTTCGGTGTTCGTGCTCGCCACCGGTGTCGCGCCGCTGGCCGGGTCACCTGCCCTCGCAACCGCCTGTATCTGCCTCAGCTATTTCGCCCTGCTGATTATGAGCGTGAATTACTACTCAATTCCACTCGATTTATTCGGAGTTGGCCGAGCTGCGTTTGCCACATCGTTTCTGGTTTCCATCTATGGGTTCATGCAGGTGTTTCTCGCCCCGCTTATCGGCCGCTGGTCCGATGCGGCGGGATGGCAGCCCATTTGTCTGTTTGTCTCCGTCCTGCCCCTGACCTCCGCGCTGCTGCTTCGAAGCGCCTTTCGCCGGCCTGCATGAATCGACTGAAGACAGCGCTGTTCCGCTTCCTTGGAAAGGAACCCGAGGCCGTAGTGGTGAGCTTCTGCTCCGGTCCGCCTGAACTCGCGGCGCGTATGGTGGCCGAGGTCCTCGCACTGGTCCCCGACCGCCGACACTACGCCGTCTCTTCTCATCCAATGGCCGGCGTCACCACCATCGCGCCCGCAGACGCACCAGACGCGCTCCGCAGTAAGCGCATCGGACTCGCGCCGACACTGCTGGCGCCGGGCCGCGATTATGAGCGGATTCGTCAACTTGCCTCGCGCATGGCGCCGCTGAAAATCCTCGCGTATAACGCAGCGCTCGAACGTCACCACCTGCAACTCACCACTCCCATCGCGACCTGGCTGTTCCTTCGCGGCGTCCCGCTGGACCGGATCTGGCTGCGTCCGAAGTGGTTTCCCCTTCGCCGCGAGCACTCCACATGGCCCGACAGCCATCTCGTCATTGATGGCCGCCAGCCGTCTCCTGGTCGACGCAAAGTCGGAGTGCTGTCGCCTTACTTCCCGTGGCCTCTCAGTCACGGAGGCGCGGTCCGCATCTACAACCTGCTTCGAGAAGCCGCAAAAGAATTCGACATTCATTTGTTTGCCTTTTGCGAGGACCCGCAGACAGCCGCGTACAACACGCCCGTCCTCGACCACTGCGCTCAGGTCGTGCTGTTCCGCAATCCGCGCTATCGTGAGCCTCGCTGGTCATCCGTTGATCCGCCTGAGGTGGAGGAATTCACGAGCCAGTACGTCGGCGATGTCATTGCCAGTCAGGCGCGTCGCCACAACATCGAGATCCTTCAGACCGAATACACGCACATGGCGCGCTACGGTGGCGACATCCTGGTGGAACACGATGTGACCTTCGACCTCTACTCGCAGATTCACGCCCGCACCCCGAATCGCGGCACCTGGTGGAACCTCTGGCGATGGCGTCGTTTTGAGCGCAAGTCCGTCGGCACTTTTCCGCGCGTCGTCGTAATGTCGGATCGCGATGCGGAACTCCTGCCGGAAGCTCGCACTGTCATTCTGCCCAACGGCGTCGATCTCGAACGCTTCCAGCCCGCGCCACCAACGTCCGATCCGCATCTGCTCTTTGTCGGCTCGTTCGCGCACTTCCCGAACGTAGTCGCGTTTCGATGGCTGCTGGAAGAGGTGCTGCCATTGCTTCCGCAAGAGGTCCGGGTCAGCGTCATCTCGGGCCGCAATCCCGAACTCTACTGGCAGGACCCCGTCACAGACCCGCGCGTCAAACTGCACGGCTTCATCTCAGACGTGCGCCCGTTCTATGCGGCCGCTTCCATAGTCGTTGTGCCCACGCAGGTGTCGGCCGGCACCAACCTCAAAGTCATTGAGGGCATGGCCATGCAGCGGGCCATCGTCTCTACGACGTCCGGCGTGAACGGACTGGGAGTCATCAGTGGAATCCACGCGATCGTCGCCGACACGCCTGCCGCCTTCGCATCCGCGGTCACGATGCTGCTGAGCGACGACGACGTCCGGCACGCACTCGCGGAACGCGGACGCCATTATGCCGAAGAGCGGTTCGGCTGGGAGCGAATCGGGGCAGGGCAGCGGCGCCTCTGGCGAGAGCTTCTCATCGAGCGGTCGGGTATCCGCATCCGGCGCGGCACCACAAACGATGCGCAAACCATCGCACGCATTCAGCTGGGCAGCCACGGTGCCAGCCAGTGGGAGCCCGAGACCTACTTCACCTTCGACGTGCGTGTCGCCGAGCAGAACGGCGTTGCGGCGGGTTTCCTGGTCAGCCGCATGGTCGGCCCCGGCGAGCTGGAAATTCTCAACATCGCCGTTGCTCCCGAGGCCCGGCGGGTGGGCATCGCTACGGCGCTGATTGAAGGCCTCGACGCCCCGGACGTGTTCCTGGAAGTTCGGGAATCGAATGCTCCCGCGCAGCGCCTTTATTGCAAGCTCGGATTCGAAACGGTGGGCCGGCGAGAGAAGTATTACGACGACCCGGTGGAAGCCGCACTCGTGATGCGCAGAAGCCGCGCTTGACAAACTCCTGTCAAATGAAACTACACTGGTTACGGAACAGCAGTAGTTACAGATGCCGTTAAGTACCCGCTTCGCTGTCGCGATCCATACCGCCGGAATGCTCGCTGTACTTGGCGAGCGCGAGCCCGTGACATCGGATGCAGTGGCCAAAAGTGTCGACACCAACCCCGTGGTTGTTCGCCGGGTGATCGCGATGCTGGCTCGCCGGGGCCTTGTGAACGTGCGCAAGGGTCAGCACGGCGGCGCCACACTGGCCCGGCCGCCTGAAACGATCCGTCTCGATGAGATCTACCGCGCCGTAGAGCCCGGGCCGTTATTCGCCGTCCCAGTGCCTGGGCCGAATCGGGAGTGCCCCATCGGCCGGTGCGTGGGCGCGGTGCTGGAGCGCTTTTTTCATCGGGCCGAGACCGGAATGCTCGCCACGTTGCATGGCATGACGCTGGCCGATGTGATCGAATCTGTGAAGGAACGTGCTGAATGCCAGCCCCAACAAAAAAGAAAATCAATTATTCACGAGCTTTTACAGAATCAAAAGCGCTGATTTATGCGAATCGCTGGCGGCTCGCCGCCGGTCTGGCCCTCATGCTGGTCAGCCGCGGACTCGGGCTTGTTTTGCCAGCCTCCACGCGCTACGTGATCGACGAAGTGATCGGCAAGCGAAACACAGAAATGCTGCCTGTTGTCGCCGGCCTCGCCATCGGGGCGACGGTGTTGCAGTCCATCACCAGTTTCATCCTGTCGCGCATCCTCGGAATCGCGGCGCAGCGCGCCATCACCGACATGCGCAAACGCGTGCAGGCGCACATCGAACGCCTGCCGGTCCGCTACTTCGATTCCATGAAGGTCGGCCAGCTCCTCTCACGCGTGATGACGGACGCTGAGGGCATTCGCAATCTGGTGGGCACCGGACTCGTGCAGCTCACTGGCGGTATTTTCACCGCGGTGCTCTGCCTGGGAGTGCTCTTCTGGGTGAACTGGCAGATGACCACGTTGACACTGGTTGTACTGGCCGTCTTCGGTGGTGGACTGGCCGCGGCATTCAGCAGACTCCGCCCCATTTTCCGCGAACGTGGAGAGATCTCGGCAGCAGTCACGGGCCGTCTGACCGAGTCCCTGGGCGGCATTCGCGTAGTGAAAGCTTACACGGCGGAACGGCGGGAGGAACTCATCTTCGCCAAAGGCGCTCACAAGTTGTTCCGCAACATTGCCAGGTCAATGATCGGTGTGTCGTTCGTGATGGCGTTTTCCACCCTGGCCGTCGGGGCAATCGGACTGGTGATCTTTCTGGTCGGAGGCCGCGCGGTAATTGACGGCACTATGACCATGGGTGAGCTCTTCATGTACGTTTCTTTTACCGGAATCATGGCGCTTCCGGTTATCGAACTGGCCTCCATCGGAACCCAAATTACGGAGGCGTTCGCCGGGCTCGACCGCATTCGCGAAGTGCTGGACTTGCCCACTGAAGCGGATGCCGACAAGGGACTCGCCACCATGCGAGACCTGCGTGGCGAGATTGAATTTCGCAACGTCTGGTTCGAGTACAACGAGGGCACGCCTGTGTTGCGCGATGTATCGTTCCATGCGCCCGCCGGCGCAACCGTGGCGCTGGTCGGCTCAAGCGGCTCCGGCAAAAGCACGCTTGTCAGCCTGGTCATGAATTTCAATCAGCCGAAATCCGGGCAGATCCTGGTCGATGGCAAGGATCTGGCCACGGTTCGAATGCGCGAGTATCGCTCGAACCTGGGTGTGGTGTTCCAGGATAATTTCCTCTTTGACGGAACCATTGCGGAAAACGTCGCCTATTCGCACCCGTCGGCCACCCGTGAGCAGATTATCGAAGCGTGCCGCATAGCCCATTGCCACGAGTTTATTCAGCGCTTCGAAGACGGGTACGAAACCATCGTCGGCGAACGCGGCGTGAAGCTCAGCGGCGGTCAGCGGCAGCGCGTCGCGATTGCCCGGGCACTGCTTGCCGATCCGCGCATACTGGTGCTCGACGAAGCCACGTCCAGCCTTGACAGCGAAAGCGAGGCGATGATTCAGGATGGTCTGCGCACGCTGCGAAAGGGCCGCACGTCGTTCGTGATCGCGCACCGTCTTTCCACCATTCGCAATGCCGACCAGATCCTGGTGCTCGAACTCGGCCAGATCGTCGAACGTGGCACTCACAATGAGTTGCTCGCACGAAATGGCCGATACCGCGAGCTCTACGACCGGCAGTATCAGTTTGAAGTAAATCAGTTCATTAATCCGGGGGAAGACTTTACGCCCGCGGCCTTACCCGTCACAGCTGTCTAAAACCGCAACAAAGGAAAACCAGAAATGTCTGAAGTCGCACAGAATTTCCAGAACCACGTCCGCAGGGAGCCCCTGTTCACCTATATCGTGGTGCCCCTCCTTCTGATCCACTTCGCACATGTTGTTGTGCGCCTGAGTCGGAACCTCACGATGGATAATGTGGACGCCGCGCTCCTGGGATTCGCCCTTATCGTGATGGCGCTACTCACACGAGTGAACGCGCTCAAACCGCAGGACCGCATCATCAGGCTTGAAGAGCAGCTCCGCTACCAGCGCGTTCTTTCTCCGGAGCTCGCTGCAAAATCCGCCGCACTCACCCGCGGTCAAATCATCGCGCTGCGCTTTGCTTCCGACGCGGAACTGCCCGGCCTGGTGACTCAAACACTGGCCGGGCAGTTTGCAAAACCTGTCGAAATCAAAAAAGCAATCCGCAACTGGAGGCCGGATAATTCCCGGATCTAACTACGACGTTTTCTTCGCCGTGTACTCGAAGGTCAGGTTATTCGGGCCCTCGACTGTCAGCTTGATGGTGTCGCCGCTGACCTTCCCCTTGTAATTCAGGGTCATTTCGTTATCCTGAAATTTCACGTCGATGGAGAAGGTCAGCGAGTCGCCTTCCAGCTTTCCGTTCTTGATAACGGATTTGCCCATCATCTCGCTGACGGTTTCTCCAGTGACACTGGCTCCGTCCGTCTTGAACACGAACGTGCGTTCGATGGTGCCGTTAGGCGTTTCAGCCGAGCCCTTCCAGGTCCCGTTGATATCTGCCGCCAAAGCAGTCAGCGCGGAAAGCGCAAGCAGCAAAAACACTCTCATTGCAAAACCTCCTGGTTCCGTACGCGGGCCATTTTATCCTGATTTGCGTCCTGGCGGAACTGCCCGGTCGGCCGTTCCTTCGCCAACTGCTCCTCAAAAGCCGCCTCGTACCTTGCGACAGCCTTCACATAGCCTTCCGGATCGGCAAACGAGCCCTTCTTGTGCTTCTCCTCCATGCCGTACTGTGAACCATGCGCCGCGGCCCAGATCACCGGCCTGAGCTTCTTCTGCGCTGCAAAACCGCGGCGGAACGCGTCGACAATGTTGGGCTCCAGCTTGTTGCCGACCAGCGGCATAACAACGCTCTGCATATTCGCCAGCAGCACATCCGGATTACCCGGCGTGCTGATCTCGTATGACACGCTGCCGGGTGTATGGCCTGGCGTCAGCACCACACGGAGCTTTGTGGTGCCGATCGCGATTACTTCCCCGTCCTTGAGTCGGCGGTCCACTTTGACGGGGGTGAAAGCATTGCGCCCCCCGTTATACGGATCGGTTTTCGCGCCGCTCTCCAGAAGGGGCGCGTCCTTTTCCGTGGCGTACACGCGCGCTCCGCTCAGCTTCTGAATCTCAGAAAACGCCGCGACGTGATCGAAATGCGCCTGCATGGTGAGCAGAATCTTCACATCCCGCAGAGCAAATCCCAGTTTCTCGACCGAAGCCCTGATGAGCGGTGTCGAACTGGCGAGCCCCGAGTTCACCAGAATGTGTCCCGCCGGAGTGGTGATCAGAAAGCACGCCAGATCGCGCGTGCCAACATAATGCACGTTTCCGGCAATAGTGTGAGCCGGCCAGGGTTCGGTCCAGGATACGTTCTGCCCGAATACACCTCCGGCCATTAGCAGAAAAAGGCTGGAATAGTTTTTCATAAACACTATTTCGAGTAGGAAATCCGCCAGATCTTGTTGCCCGCGTCGTCGCTGACCAGCAGAGATCCGTCCGCTGTCTGTACAACTCCGATCGGCCGTCCCCACACCTCACGGGAGTCGGGAGACGTCATCCAGCCGGTCAGGAAATCCTCAGGCGCCCCAGCCGGTTTGCCATCCTTGCCGAACGCCTGATACACGATGGAGTAGCCAGTCCGCTTCGTACGGTTCGATGATCCGCGCAACGCAATGAAGGCACCGCCGCGATACTTCTCCGGGAAGAGTCGACCCGTATAAAACGTCCAGTCCATCGCAGAGACATGCGCCCCCAGCGATACGTCGGGCACAATCGCCTTGCTCACCATGTCCGGCTTTTTCCCTGCATTACGGGGTTCTTCGTTCGGTCCGAAATACGCCCAGGGCCAGCCGTAGAACCCACCTCGTTTCACGCTGGTGAAGAAGTCGGGCACCAGATCGTCGCCGAGCCCATCCCGCTCCTGCACCGTAGCCCAAAGCTCACTTGACCCGGGTCGGAAGTGGATGCCGGTTGCATTCCGCAGGCCCGTGGCGTAGATCTTGCAGTCACTACCGTCGGGCTTGCACTCCAGCACTGTGGCGCGCCGCTCATCGGTATCGGGATCGACATTCGAACCGCTGCCAACGTTGACGTAGAGCTTCTGACTTCTGGCGTCGAAGGTAAGACTGCGGGTCCAGTGGCCTTTGGAAAAATCGGCCGGCCACTTGATCAGCTCTTCACCGGGACCGGCCTTCATTGCCTTCACATCCAGTTTGTAGCGCTTCAGCGACGTGGGCTCAGCGACGTAGAGATAATCTTTCCACAGACCCATCCCGTAGGGCCGGTCCAGACCCTCGATCAACGCGCGTTTTTCCCCGTCCGCCTTGCCGTCCTTGTTCTTGTCCTCCAGCACATACACGCCGCCTTTGGCCACCGAGTCCGATACCAATATCGCGCCGCCCTGCAGTGCGAGCAGTACACGCGGCTTCTGGAAGCCCTGAGCGAACTGCGAAACAGTGAATCCCTGGGGCACCTGCAGCCGTATGCCATCAGGCTGCGGGACCACCTTAGGTGCATTGCTGGCACTGGGCGTGTGGTAGGGCGGCGGGAGCTTGACTTCAGCGGCGCCGAGCGCTGCCGCCGCGCTAAACAGTGAGAAGAGGAGTAAAGGTTTCATGGGTATTCGCGCATTTCAGTCTATCCGACGGACAGCAAGCTTGCGCGAGATCGTCACGGCGACGGTGCTCATACAGATCACGGTAAGCGGATTGTTGCAGGATAGTGGGGAAACACACCTGTTCAGCGTGGTATTAGATCCGGTTTATTCTGTTGTTTTCTACTTACTACCTCCCCTCACCCGTTAGTAACTACAACTATTCGGTTAGAATAATGGGATCTTGAAGTTCTAATTTGTGGCTTGCATTCAAACACCGTTAAATGCATGCTGTTTGTGAGGCCCGGGACAGGGCACAAGGGAGAGGAAAAGATGAGTCTGGTAAATGCTCGGGTCGAAACTAACTGTTTGTTTACTGGGCGAACGCCATGACGGAAGCGGAATTCGCGGCGGGATATCAGGCGGGCTTTTTCAAAACAATTCAATTCTTACGGTCCAGAGGCATTTCTTCCGATGCCGATGAGTTCGCGCAGGCAGCGTGGGTACGCGGGTGGGAGAGGCGGGATCAAATTCGGAACCCGACAGCTCTGCTCGTGTGGATCAACACGATCGCTCTCAACCTCTGGCGTGAATCCAACCGACACCCGGTAGTCGGAATCTCCGTTCTGGGGGAGCGAGCCAGCCCGCCGCAGAATCTAATCGCGGTACTCGAAGTCGCTCGCCGGATGAAGGCGTGCAGCGCCGAGCAGCGTACCCTGCTGGAGGGGTTTTACCTGAACGGCGACTCCGTCCAGGACATCGCGAATCGCACAGCCTGCTCCGAAGTAGCCGTGCGAATCCGGCTGCATCGGGCCCGCCAGCGCCTCGCCCAGGTCGGACGGCCCGAACGGAGCACTGGTCCGTGCAGAAGCAAAACACCGACTTGCGTCGGTGTTGAGAATAACTCTTAGAGATAAAAAGGGATCTTTGGTGGAGGCGGCGGGAGTCGAACCCGCGTCCGAAAAAGCTCGCCATGCCGTGACTACGTGCGTATCCGATTCGGTATTTTTCGACCAGCCACTGTAGAATCGGCAAGAAGTGGCCAGCTTAGTCCGATTGATCTCGACCTGCAGCTCCGAACAGAAGCTCTCGGTCCAGCCTGCCATATGACGCTAACCGGATGCCATGCAAGCCTAACATCCGAAGCGGCTAGCCTATTTGATTAGGCTGCGTATGCAAACTGCTGGTTATTGGCAGTTGTAGTTTTCCGATCGTTTTACGGGAGCTCGGAACCCGGCACGCCCCGACACAACGATTCAATCCCGTCGAAACCGTTGCGCCCCCAGGGCCACTTACAGTATATCCGATGCGCAGCCGGCTGGATACGTTGCAACCTAATTCAACACAGCAGCACTTCATGCGGGGGGTACAATAAGTCCTGGCACGTGAGTTCCCCCGAATCGATGACCAGGACGCTGGCCCCTCCCGACGTAGAGAAAGAAAAACTCGACGAGCTGGCACCGCTTTTCAATGTGGTCCTGCTCGACGATGACGATCATACTTACGAATACGTCATCGACATGCTCCAAAAGCTCTTCCTGATGTCTGAGGTGGACGCGTTCCGGCGTGCGGTCGAAGTCGACACCGTGGGACGAACCATCGTGATCACCTGCGGTCTCGGTGAAGCCGAGTTCGGCCGCGACCAGATTCACGGCTTCGGCCCCGACTGGCGCATGCCCCAGTGCAGGGGAAGCATGCGCGCCCTCGTCGAACCCGCCAGCTCCGGGCCCCGCCTCGGCGACAACTAACCCAAGTTCGTCACCAAACCGGTCAAGAATGGCCCAAGCCATTGAAAATAGGTTCAGGCGATGGCCGAGTCTACACTACATTCGCGGTTGAATT
>JAWXCM010000107.1:0-19915 GCA_034408745.1 Bryobacteraceae bacterium | reverse complement strand
CGCAGTCTTAAAAACTCCCATTGAGGCGACAGGACTTGCCTCCAGCGATTTGGTCAAATAAGCTCGAAACTACCAATGTCGTGACGAACTTGGGTTAACTTCTCGCCACCCTTCCTGCTGATGATCAATACCCAGCTTCCCAGCCTCTTCAGGCTCATCTTGTATGGGACAAGACTGCCAGTCCGCTGGAATCGGGTTTTTTGATACAATGCCCGCACCATGATTTCCCGGCGAGCATTTCTGGCCTCCCTTGCCGCAGCCCCGCTTGCAGCCCAGACCGGGCGCAAGCCGAACATCATCGTCCTGCTGGGCGACGACATGGGTTACCACGACATCAGCGTGCACGGCTCTGGTGAGATTCCCACTCCGCACATCGACTCGATTGCGAAAAACGGGGTTCGGTTCACCAGCGGGTATGTGTCAGGGCCGTATTGCAGCCCGACGCGCTCCGGCCTGATGACCGCGCGGTACCAGACACGTTACGGCCACGAGTTCAACGGCGGACAGGGCCGGCTGAAGTTCGGCCTGCCGTTGAGCGAGACCACCATCGCCCAGCGCCTGAAGGACCTCGGTTACGCGACCTATGCCGTGGGTAAGTGGCACCTCGGCGACGACATGGAGTTCCGCGCGACGAAGCGGGGCTTCGATGAGTTCTACGGCACGGTGGCGAACACCTCGTACTACCACCCGCCGCAGTTCGTGGATTCGCGGATCAGCCTGGAAGCGAAGAGAGTGGAGGATCCGAATTTCTACACCACGCGGGCGTATGCCACCAGAGTGACCGAAATTCTGGAGACGAACAAGAACCGGCCGTTCTTCCTCTACATGGCCTGGAACGCGGTGCATGCGCCGTCAGAGGCACCCCAGGAAACGCTCGACCGCTTTAAGAATGCGCCGACGGAACTACGCAGGGATCAGGCCGCCATTACCGCGGAAATGGACGATGGCATCGGCAAGATTCTCAAGAAGCTGCGGGAGTTGAAGCTGGAGGAGAATACCCTGATTTTCTTTCTTAGCGACAATGGCGGGCCGCAGCCGGGGGTCCGCACGGACAATACGCCATTGAAAGGCTACAAAGCGTCCACGTGGGAGGGCGGCGTCCGCGTGCCGTTCGCGATGCAGTGGAAGGGCCGGCTGCCCGCGGGGAAGGTGTACGATCACCCGGTAATTCAACTGGATATCCAGCCGACTGCGCTGGCCGCGGCGGGCGGGCCAGTGAAGCCGGAGTGGAAGCTGGACGGCGTGAACCTGCTGCCGTATCTGGAAGGCAAGGCGTCGGGGCCGCCGCATGAGGCGCTGTACTGGCGGTTTGGCCCGCAGTGGGCGATCCGCAAGGGCGACTGGAAGCTGGTGCAGGCTCCGGAGGCCAAACTACTACCAGCGGTGGCGCTGCCGGAGATGCCTGTGGGTCCGGTTCACCTGTACAACCTTTCGGCCGATATCAGCGAATCGAACGACCTCAGCCAGAAGCACCCGGAGAAGGTGAAGGAACTGCGGAGTGCCTGGGAAGCATGGAACAAGGAACAGGCCGCGCCGGGCTGGCTGCCAGGGCGGGGTGGGGCAGGTAAGGGCGGCAAGAAAAAGAAGAATTAGCGGAGGACACGGCTAAAGGCGGGGGAGCGTCAGCGGACGCGCGTAGCTCCGGAGGATTTCGTGTTCAGAAAACTCGTTTTGACGCTGTTGGCGGTATCGTCGATTCTCACAGATCAGGATTCCCGACGGAAGCTTGCGCGGCCGAGTGCTTGATCCCTCCCAACGAACACTCGGCTCGGGTGGCGTGGCAACGAGGCGAAACCCGAGGGCATTAGTATAGCCGAGACGGGATGTTTCTTCGAGACCTATACCTTGATGTCGTGCGCGCTGTGAACGCCTCGCGCTTGACTCGCGTTCCTTCGATGCGATAGAACTTGTCGCAACCCGAGAGAAAGTATTGCGGGTGAGGAGCCTGAATTGTTGCGAATCATGCTCGTTCTTCTTTTCCTGCCGGCGATGGCGCTGACGCAGGTGACCACAGCCAATTTTTACGCGATCGTGACGGACAGCTCCGGCGCCCTGATTCCGAACGCGTCGGTTACGCTGACGCACACGGCGACGGGCACGACAATCAGCAGGGAAACGGGAAACATGGGCGAAGTGGGGTTCACGTTCCTGATTGTCGGCACCTACAGGCTGCGCATCGAGGCGCAGGGGTTCAAGAGCACACAGTCCGATGGCATCGACCTCGTCGCCGGGCAGCAGGCGCGGCAGACGTTTGCGCTGCAGGTGGGCGCGGTCAGCGAAACGCTGACCGTGGAAGGAGCCGCACCGCAGATCAACACGATGTCGGCGGAGCAGCAGCAAACCTTCGAAAGCGTCAAGGTGACCGAACTGCCGCTGGCGCGGCGGAATCTGTCGAACATCCTCGCCATCGGCACGGGCGTGAGCCGCTCCACCAGCCAGCACGGCACGCTTCGGATGAACGGCCTCGGGCAGAGCGGGACAGCGATTTCGCTCGACGGCACCGAAGCGAGCGGCAATCCGGAGGGCCGGTCCGCGGGCATGTTTCAGAACTTCAACCAGATCGACCTGGTGAGCATCGACGCGGTGCAGGAAGTCCAGATCATCAAAGGCGTCACGCCCGCGGAGTACGGCCGCGCGCTGGGCGGGCAGATCAACGTGATCACGCGATCCGGCACGAACCAGTTCCACGGCAGCCTGTTTGAGAACTTCCAGGCGGAGAACCTGAACGCCCGCAACCAGAACTTGCCGAACAAGCCGGGCGCCACGTTCAACCAGTTCGGGTCGTCGGCCGGCGGTCCAGTCCGGCGCGACCGCATCTTCTTCTTCGGCGCATACGAGGGCTACCGGGACGCCACCTTCCGGCGGGTTGACGGCGACGTGCCCACCGAGAGCATGCGGCGCGAACTGATTGCCGCCGTGCCTTCCTACGATCTGGCTCTCCGCATCCTGCCGCTGCCCAACACGCCGCACGCTGCCAATGCCACCGCAGGCTACTACCAGTCCGCGGGCACGTTCCGCGGACGCGACAACCACGTGATGGGCAAAGGGGACCTGCGGCTTTTCGGAAACGGGTCGCTGGCGCTCACCTATGCGCGCATGCGCCCGTCTCAGCTTACTCCGCGGTTGTTCCCCAATGGCGCGAACGATCAGACGCACAGCGGACTGCAGGAGCGCGGAACCCTGAACTTCATCACGGGCGGCGCCGCCTGGGCGTCGGAAAGCCGGTTCGGCATCACGGTCAACGACATGAACCGGATTGATCGCTTTTTCGACGAAGGACGCGATCCCAACCGCCCGGAGGAAACGGCGTGGGGGCGGCGCATCGGCCGAATCCAAACGACGCTCGGGTGGAGCACGCCGGGCAGCGAGGCGCGCCCCCTGACCGGAAATACGTGGAGCGTCAGCCAGAAGTACGCACGCTTCGCCGGCAAACATTCGCTGAAGTTCGGCGGCGAGTTTGTGCACGAGAGCGGATTCCGGACGAATCCGGAGAACCCGGTGTACAACTACGCCAACCGCGCCGATCTGCTGGCGAACCGGCCGTCCAGCGTGCGCCCGACGTTCGGGAGCGCTCCTTACGCCGCTTCGCAATGGACGCTGGGAGGCTTTGCGCAGGACGACTGGCGCTGGAGCCGCAAGCTGGTGATCAACCTCGGAGTCCGGTACGACTATTTCGCGCATATGGTGGCGCGACCGACTACGGAGGTGGATGCGGCGCTTTACAACCTGGACGGGCTGCTGGATTCCAGCTTCCGGTTCGGGCCGTACCGGGACCCGAAGAACCCGATCAACTCGGACGGCGGCGTGAACCTGCAGCCTCGCATCGGGTTCAGCCTGAACCCGGACGGAAAGAGCAGGACGGCGATACGCGGAGGCTTCGGCGTGATGTTCACGCCTCAAATGCTGGGCACCACCTACGTGGCGGTGGGCGCGAAACTGGTGCCGAGCCGGGTGACGTTTTCGCGGCAGGAGATCGAATCCCACGGCATTCAGTGGCCGATGTACAACGACGACCTCCGCAAATTCGTGGAGCGCGACGCGATGTCCAGCGGCAAAATCAACATCCGCTCGGTGTTCGACCCGAACCTGCAGAACCCCTACAGCATGAACTGGAGTCTGGGCGTGCAGCACTCGATCACTTCGACTGTAGTGCTGGAAAGCTCGTACGTAGGGAACCGCGGCGTGAAGTTCCTGCTGCACCGCTGGTTCAATCAGGTGGACCGGATCACCGGAATCCGCCCGAACCCGAATCTCGGCGAGGGCTATTACCTGGACGGCGGCCAGAACACCGTGTACAACTCCTGGCAGAATTCGCTCCGGAAGCGGTTTTCGCATAATTTCAGCGGCAGCCTGCACTACACGTGGGGCAAGGCGCTGGCGACCGGCGGCGGCGGAGACACCGGGGCGTCGTATCAGGGCGACAACGCGGTGCGGGTACAGGACTTCTTCAACGCGCGGGCGGACCGCGGCCCTTCGGTCGGCGACATCATGCACTCCATGACTGGTGAGTGGATCTACAATATGCCGTCGCTTCGCACGCTTCCGCAGCGCTGGATGAGCTTTGTGCTCGGGGACTGGCAGGTTTCCGGGGTGCTGGCCGCGCAGACCGGCGACGCGATCACGGTAACGCAGACTTCGCCGTTCGAAGGCAGCCGGGCCGACTACATCGGGGGGCGCGCAACGCTTGATGACTACCGGACCACGCTGCGGTTCCTGAACCGGGATGCGTTCGCGCGCGTGCCGCTGAGCCCGGCCTCCGGCGTGCCGATCCGTCCCGGTAATGCAGGCGTAGGGCTGGTGCGGGGGCCCGGGCTGGTGAATCTGGACCTCGGGATCGGCAAGGACTTCCCGATTCAGGAGCGTGTGCGGCTGAAGCTCCGGGCGGACCTGTTCAACGGCCTGAACCACACGAACCTGTCCGGGCTGGTTACCGAGGTTACCAACTCGAACTTCGGGATGCTGCGCAGCACGCGCGGCGCCCGGATAATTCAGTTAAACGCGAAGCTCACGTGGTAGGGAGAACGGACAAGTGAAAGCTATTCTTACCGCCGCACTGGCCGCATCGCTCGTCACACTGCCGCCGGCCGCCGCGCAGGGGGACAACGTCGATTCGTTCCCCATCATGATTCAGCTAAACCAGGCGCAACTGGTGATGCTGGTCGAGACGGGGCTGATGGAGAAGCCGCTGGCCCGCGACATCGCTCGGGCGATGCGGACCGTGGTGGCGGAAGCCGCGAGGCCGGGCGTGAAGATGTCGGGGGACTATCTCGCGCTCGAGAAGAAGCTGGTGGAACTCGCCGGACCTCGGGCTTCGACGATCCACATGGGTCGCAGCCGCATCGATCTGGGGGCCACGACGGAACGTATGGTGCTGCGAGACGAGTTACTGGCGGTTTATGTTCAGATGCTCGCGGCGCGCGAAGGGCTGCTGAAGATGGCGAGTGCGAACGTGCGCACTATCATTCCCGGCTATACGCACGCGGTGCAGGCGCAGCCCACGTCGCTCGGGCATTACCTGTCGGCGCTGGCGGGTGTGCTGGAGAGGGACGCGGAGAGGGTGCGGGGAGCGTACGGCCGGGTCAACCAGAGCCCGCTGGGTTCGGCCGCGTTCGGCACGTCGGGGTTCCCGCTGAACCGGCGGCGGCTGGCGGAACTGCTCGGATTCCCGACGGTGGTGGAGAATTCGTACGACGCCACCGGTCACGGCACTGTCGATACGAAGGCGGAGGTGGCGGCCGCACTGGCCATCTCGGCGCTGTCGCTGGGTCGGTTCGCGCAGGACCTTGTGATTCAGTACGGCGACCCGTCGCCCGGGATGCTGCTGACCGAGAAGATGACGGGGCACAGCAGCATCATGCCCCAGAAGCGCAATCCCGGAATCATCGAGCGGCTGAGGTATTCGGCAAGCGCGGTGGCGGGAGACGCGCAGGCGGTGTGGATGGTGGCGCACAACACACCGGTGGGCGATGTGGGAGACGTGCGGGCGAACCTGCTGCGGCGCGCGGTGATGGTGACAGACGGCGCGAAGACGATGTACGCAGCCCTGCGCGACATCATGGCGGGCCTGGTGGTGCGTCCGGAGCGGACGCTTGCGGAGGTGGACGCGGATTACTCCACGATGACCGAACTCGCCGATACGCTGCTGCGCGAAGCGCGGGTGCCGTTTCGGGAGGGACACCACTTCGCCTCGGAACTGACAAGCTATGGCCGGGCCCGCGGGAAGAAGCCCAAGGATCTGAGCTACGAGGAGGCGGGGGAGATCTACACGAAGGTAATCGGGTCGAAGATTCCGATTACGGAACGGCAGTTCCGCGACTCGCTCGATCCGGTGCGGATGATCGAGAACCGCAAGGGGCAGGGGGGGCCGCAGCCGGCGGAGGTGGAGCGGATGCTCGGTCAGCACAGGCGGCAGCTGGACCAGGAGAGTGCATGGCTTGCGGGGGAGAAGCAGCGGCTGCAGGCTGCGTTCGCGGCGATGGAGCGCGCGTTTCAGGGGATAGCCGAATGACGCGGCGGACGTTTGTCGCGGCGGGGGCCGGCGCGGTGTTCGCCGCAGGGCAGAGCGGCGGCGACGCATGGTGGCGGCGTCCGGTCCGGATGTTCCACCCGAACATGCGCGAGACGGATGTGGAAGGCATGGACACGCGGCGGTTCATCGAGCGTTGCGCCGCGCTCCATGCCGATTCGGTTGTGGTGAGTGCGGGTGGCATTTACGCTTTTTACCCCTCGAAGGTGCGCTACCACTACGTGAGCCCGAAGCTGAAGGGCCGGGATTTTCTCCGGGAGGCGGTGGAGCACGGGCACGCCGCGGGCTTGAAGGTGGTGGCTCGGGTGGACTTCAGCAAGGCGCGGGAGGAAGCGTTTCGCGACCACCCGACCTGGTTTGCCCGGCGGGCGGACGGAAGCCCGTCCCGCTCGGGTGTCTATTACCAGAGTTGCCCGCACAGTCCGTTCGCCAACGAAGAGTTCGCGTTCCCGGTGGTGCGGGAGCTGCTGCGGAAATATCTGCTGGACGGGTTCCACCTGAACGCAGGCGGTTTCCCCGGGTACTGTTACTGCGATTCTTGCAGGCAGGCGTACAAGGAGCGGTTCCGGACCGAGATCCCGCTGAAGGCAGACTGGAGCGGCGAGGAGTGGAAGCGCTTCATGGCGTGGCGATACGAGGTGAGCGCGCAGCACTTTGCACGGCTCCACCGAGCGATGACAGAGGTTCGGAAGGACGTGTTCTGGACGGGCGAACTGGCGGGTCTGGACGAGCCTTCCTGGATGCGGAACCGCGCCTTCGACATCGCGCAGCTGTCGACGGCGTGCTCGGCGCTGATGTGCACGATCGACAACGCGGAGCCGGGCGAGGATTTCCGGTGGGTGTCCGGGATGACGGCAAGCTACGCGCGGTCGGTAGGCGACCGCCCGCCGATCATCAACCTGAAGGCGCACATCCGGGATGGCGGCTGGCCGCGCACGTCGATGCCGGCGGCAGAGTACGCGATGACTGCGTGGCAGGCGATTGCGCACGGCGCGGGCCTGAAGATGCCCATTTTCGGTGTGCCCGGGGCGAGCGAGGACGAGCGAAACCTGGAGGTGATTGCGCGCGTGTTCGGCGTGCTGAAGCGCCATTCGTGGATCTACGAGGGCGTGAAGGCGGCGGCTCCGGTGGCGTTGTTGTGGTCCCAGACGACGCTGAACCTGTATGGCAAGGACGATCCGGGCTCCACATACGCCCAGAGTGCGCACGGCATGTACGCCGCATTGACCGAGAGCCACATCCCGTGCACCGTGATCGGCGAGCAGCACCTTGATGAGCGGACGCTGAGTGGCTTCCGCGCACTGGTGCTGCCGAATTCGGCGTGCCTCAGCGAAGCGCAGTGCCGCGCGGTCGCAGCGTTTGTCAGAAACGGCGGCGGGCTGATGGCGACGCTCGACACATCGATGTATGACGAGCGCGGCGCGCGGCGGAGTCGTGCGGGGCTGGAGGACATCCTCGGGGCGAGCGTGGACGGATCCGCGAGGCTGCCCGAGGAAGCGCCGCGAGGGTCGTACTTCTGCAGGCAGAAGCCGCACGACAGCATCGGGTGGATGCGCGGGACGGAGATCACGGCGTTTGGCGGGAGACTTCGGGCCGTGCGGCCGGCCGCGACAGCGGTGGCGCCACTGGTGTACGGGCATCACGGGAACGCGGGCATACCGGAGGAAGTGGATAACCCGATCCGGACGGAGTGGCCGCTGCTGGTGGCGAGCGCGCCGGGGCGCGGGCGCGTGGTCTACGTACCGGGCGACGCCGACCGCTTCTACCACCGGAGCCGCTTCCCGGATACACGGCAGTTGCTGGCTGAGGCGGTGCTGTGGGTGTTGAACGGACGGCCGATGCTGCGGACCGGCGCTCCGGCGGGCGTGGGCGTTGCGCTGGCAGAGAAGCCCGGATGGCGGTTCGTGCACTTCGTCAATACCACGGGTCGGGCTCCGCTGGATGAGGTGGCGGTGCTGCGCGATATCCGAGTGAGCCTGGAAATCCTCGCTCCGGTGCAGTCGGCCAGGGCGGTGCTGGCGGATGCCGGTATCGAACTCCGGCAGAAAAATGGCGAGGTGGAGTTCACGCTCGCGCGACTGTCGGATTACGAGGTGGTGGCTCTCGACATGCGCGGCCAGGGTGCGAGCCGTCCGGCGGCATGACGCGAGTCGAAGGTTCATCGTTGTAACCCCGTGACGGACGTGGATGTTTTCGTTCGGATCCGGGATTCTGGCTGGCGCTGCCGGCATTGCCATCCGCAATAGAGGTCGGTTACGACAACCAGGGCGAAGAACCCGAATTGGAGAATAGTGCAACTGACAATGTCAAAGCCGGCAGCGAGACGAGACGAGACTTAAGGTTAGTTTCCTTTCCATCTATGGATCGGGATTCGCCGCCACCGCCACGGTATCCATCGCGCCGCCACTTTCGACCGCCGGCAGGTCCGGCGAGCCTCTCCCGATGACCAGGGCCGCCCTCTATGCGATCACCGCCGAGACTGCGGAACTGGCTGGAAAGATCCATGCCGAATCGTCGCGGCCAGGCGTGGCACCCACTTCGATGACCTCCTGACCGGCGCTCGCGCACTGGAAAGCGGAAACGCCATCGCGACACGCAACACTACAAGCAACACAACGCCACTTCCAAAAGACTCCAGGCCTGCGGCTGATCCCTTCTAGCGTCCAGGTACAGAGCCCCATCACCTGCGACACAGGCCTGTCGCGTCACCGGCGGACCCTCGCAGCACCGGGTGGGATTTGAGCGCTGGCCATGGAACCGGTTCCCGGCAACACTCCCAAAGTGATTTCGCTCGCGAACCGGACGCCGTAACGTTGCAACCCGTTTTGTTGCGGACAACACGGCAAATTAAGTACGGCCTGACGACTCGCGCACACTGGAGTCAGCAGTCTCCGCCGCTCTGAACCGCCCGGGTTCATGATCGACGGCGAGACCAGATGTCACAACAACCCTTTCCCGGGACCCTCACGCGGCGCCGCCTGCTGCAGGGTTCGGCTCTGGCCCTGACCGGCTGGGCCACTTACCACTACACACTTCGAGACGATATTCCCCAAAGCGAAGCACGAGGCCGAGTCCTTGTGGTGGGCGGCGGTGCGGCCGGACTGAGCATAGCCTCCAGACTGCGCCGTGCTTTACCCAATGCGCAGATCAGTATCATCGACCCTGCCGCGGAGCACTACTATCAGCCGGGCTTCACGTTCATTGCGGCAGGCGTCTTCACGCCGGCTGAGGTGTGGAAGCCCCAGAGTTCGCTGATCCCGAATGGGGTTCACTGGATCCAGGACAGGGTCACCGCTCTCGATCCCGACCACAACGCCGTCGAAACCGCAAACAGCGGCCGGACGCAGTATGACGTCCTCGTTCTGGCTCCTGGCCTGCAGATGCGCTACGAGGCAATCGAAGGTATAACGCGCGAGAATCTGGGCAGCGGCAATGTTCACAGCATCTACGATTTCGCGAGCGCGCAGAAGTGCTGGACCGCCATTCAGCGGCTGGCGGAAACGGGCGGGCGAGCTCTGTTCACCGATACGTGGACGAAACTCAAGTGCGGAGGCGCGCCGAAGAAAATCAATCTCCTCACAGACGCATACTGCCGCCGCAAGGGTGTCCGCGATCGGGTGAACATCCAGTTGTTCACGGCCATTGATCACCTGTTCGACGTTCCTCTGTTCCGCAAGCGCCTTGAAGAAATCTACGTCGAGCGCGCCATTCCCATAACGATGAACTGCCGCGTCAAAGCCGTGGATGTGGGCGCAAAACGCGTCACCTTCGAGCGACGAATAACGAACGGAAATGGTCCCGCCGCGGCCACCTCCGTGGAGACCGTTGTGGAGGAGTTCGACTTCCTGCACATCGTGCCTCCCATGAGTGCGCCGGACTTCGTGAAGCGCTCCCCGCTTTCGGTGAACCCAAAAACCGGCGTGAGCGAAGACTGGGCGCCAGCCGATCCGGCGACGCTCATCCATCCGCGATATGCAAACGTCTTCCTCGCAGGAGACGTGGCCGGACTGCCGACAAGCAAGACGGCCGCGGCCGTCCGAATGCAGGCTCCGGTGGTGGCCGCGAATGTGGTGGCGACACTCGAAGGGCGCACTCCCGGGGCTCGCTACAACGGATACACCGCGTGCCCCTTCGCCACCGAATACGGCAAGGTGCTGATGGCTGAGTTCGGCTATGACAAGAAGCCCACGCCCACGCTGCCTTTCGTCGATCCTGGCCGCGAGCACTATCCGGGCTGGCTCCTGAAGCGCTACGTGCTGAAGCCCATGTACTTCGATCTCATGCTCCGGGGTCGTGTGTGAAAACGGTCAGTGAGTAATCGGCAGGCCGGCTTCCTGCCAGGCACGAAAACCGCCGGACAGCGAGTAAGCTTCCACGTAGCCGAGGCCTTTCAGCGTTTCCGCACCGAAGGCGGAGAGCTTTCCACTTCCGCAGTACAGTACGATTCGGGCGCGCTTGTCGGGGACGAAGGTCCCGATGCGGTCGGACAGCAGTACGCGGCGGATGTGAACAGCGGAAGCAGCGTGCCTGGCCTGCCAGTCCTCGTCCTGTCGGACATCAATGAGCACAAATGGAGTCCCGGCCTGTATCCAGCGCCCGACTTCCGCCGCGGAGATTTCTTTGACGTCCAACGGCGGCGCTGCTGATCCTGAGGAAGCCGCTCTGCAGCAACACAGCAGGAAGGCGCCCGCGAGTATCGCGCCACAAGCGAGTCTGCGGTCAGCGTTCATCTCCGACTGCCCGGCCCCCAGGGACTTCAAGGAACGTCGCCCACGCGTGGGCAAGCTCGCAGCCTCCTGCATCGCTGATCGTGGCTTCGGTGAGGACTTTCCGCTTCGTTCGGTCCACCACCCAGCCTCTCACCTCCAGGCGCTCCCCGGGCGTGACGTGCCGTTTGAGCCGGACGCGCAGGTCGCACGTGTAGGCGGGCGTGCCGCCGGTTGCCGCAGCCTTCGACATCGCCTCATCCAGCACGGTGGAGACGATTCCGCCGTGGATCACGCCCCGGAAGCCCTCCCATTGCGTTTCAGGGCGCCAGTTCGAGCGAACCTCGCCGGCCCCCGATTCGGCGAAGCTCAGGTGTAACCCACACGGGTGATCCTGGCCACAGGCGAAACATCGATTCGATACCGCGGGAAAGATGTGCGGAGACGACACCGTCTCTACTCGCACGCCGCACCTTCATGGCTGTGATCGTGGTGACCGCAGCCGCCATGATGCGCACAGGAACAGTTGGAAACCCGCCCGGTCAGGCCGCCCTGCATCCAGGACAGAACCGCTGCTTCCGGAGACTCCGGAGACGCGCCCGCCGCCACTTCTATTCCGGACATGTTGAGGAGCTGGACGGCGCCCGCCCCGATGCCCCCTGAAATGACCATCGTCACGCCATGACCTCTCAGCCAGCCAGCCAGCAGGTCGTGTCCACCTTCAGGCGCTTCCACTACTTCGTAATCGGCTCCCGCCGCACCATCGGGATCTACCGCGACAATCGCAAATTGCTTCGAGTGGCCAAAATGCATCGACACCAGTCCGTTCTCGAGCGGAATCGCAACTTTCATGATTCATTTCCTTTCTGCCCGGGTGTGCGCTCGCTCAAACGCGTGCACAGCGCAGGCGACCGTCAGCTCGCCTGGAGATCCCGGAATGGCGACAACACGCCGAAGCTTTTCTGTCTGCGTGCTCCACTGGCGCAGTCAACTACCGCGCCTTCACTCGCTTCTGAGCTCGGATGGTGGAGTCCACCGAAGCCTTTTTGGGCGCAGCCGAAATCGCCCGCTTTCCATTCCGAACGAACCTGGCCATGGAACGCGACACCTGTTCGAGCACCGTGACCCACTCCTGCAGGTGCGTCTCGCCCGCAGGCGTCAGACGATATACGCGACGCGCGCGACCGCCCACGTCACCCTCCCACTCGGAAACAACATTGCCGTACTCTTCCAGCTGCCGCAGCGTGCGGTACAGCGCCGCCCTCTCGATGTCCGCGTCCGTCATGGCGTGTTCGGCAAGTTCGGCCGCCAGATCGTATCCGTACGAACGCCCCTTCTTCTTCAGAAGAAGCAGTATTACCGGCTCCACAAACCGGTACAGGTTGCCCATGGCGCAGGTGCAGGGCTGCGACTCCCCGTGCTTCTCACAAAACCTTTTCGGCACCCGGCCTCCCGTGTACGATTCGGACCACTACCAGCAGCTTAACAAAGGATAGGTGTACATTGCACCATTGGTTGTGAAACAGGCATATACTATAGGTGCAAGTTTGCACTAAAGGGAGGCGAATGGCGATGTTTGTTCGATGTTGGCCATGCGCTGTGTTCTTCGCCCTGGTGATCGGTGTTTCCCCGATCTCAGGGCACCACGACTCACATCACAGCCACGGAGCGTGTGATGACTGCGGCTCGGGACGTAACGGGTCGCCTTCAGTAAGCCGCGATCAGAGGTTCGAGGGAACCATCTCAGAGGTGCTCTACCTGCCGGGCACCAGCAGCGGCGAGTCCCTGGTAGAGGTTCGACTCGCAACAGGAACGACGGGGGAAATCATTGCGCGACTGGCGCCCGCCGCCTTCCTTCGCAACCTCGATCTCGATATCCGTGAGGGCCTGAAAATAGGCGTCGCGGGATACTGGGCCAGTGTCAGGGGCGAGGACAGACTGATCGTCACCCGCGTCACCGCCAACGGGAAAAACTTTACCCTGCGTGACACAACGGGCCATTGCCGGTGGTAACAGCAGCGGCGATCCGATGGCCGGCAGTGCTCGCGGTGTTCCTCCTGACGGCGGGCGCGCTGTGGGGCAACACCACCGCTGACGAGGATCGTTCCCGGCGTCTGTCGACAATGTTTATGGGACCATGCTGCTGGCGCGAGAACCTGTCCACCCATCAGTCTCCTGACGCGGCAGCGCTGCGGCAGGAGATTCGCGATATGGTGAAACAGGGACGGGATGATGAGCAGATCAAGTCCAGCGTCGTCGCGAAATACACATCACGTATACTCGCCGTTCCGGAAGGTCCCACAGGGCGCTGGCTGTCCTGGACACCATGGTTCGCGGCTGCTCTCGGAGCCCTGGTTGTCGCGCGGCTGCTCACCCGCGTAAAAAAGCAAAGCGCCGACGCGGTCTCTCCGTCGGCCCTTCCGGTCATCGACGATATGGATCTGGACCCTTGAGGTCTTCCGCCCGACGGAACCCCGCCTCATCCAGGGAGGATAATGATGCACGCCCTTACCGCTCCTGCCGACGTCACTGACCTGCGCAACCGATGCCTGCAGCTGTACACCGGAGCCATCGCCGACATTCTCGACAAAGGCGGCTACCGCTGTCAGGTGCTTCCGGGCGACATCAAGGCATTTACGCTCGAGACCCGAATCGCCGGACCTGCCTTCACCGGACAGGGTTATCCTTGCGCCAACCCTTCCGACGACGACACACAGACTCGCCTCGCCATGCTGGACAGCATCATGCCCGGAACCGTCTCAGTCTGGGCATGCGGAGGAAGCAGCGACTGTGCGCACTGGGGTGAGATCATGTCCACCGCAGCGAGAGAGAGGGGCTGCACGGCAGCCGTGATCGACGGTGGCGTGCGAGATCTGGACTATATCAACGCTATGGCGTATCCGGTATTTGCGAAGTTCCGGTCATCGGCAAGCTCTGTTGGACGCTGGAACATCCGCGAGTACCAGGTGCCCATAAAGATCGGCACTACTCTCATCCGTCCCGGAGATTTCGTCTTCGGCGACATTGATGGGGTAGTCATCGTGCCACTGGAGATCGTCGCCGATGTGCTGAGCGCCGCAGAGGATGTCTGCCGGCGGGAAGGAGCCATGCGCGATGACCTGCGCCGCGGCGTACCGATCAGGGAGGCTCACGCAAAGTACGGATCTCTCTGACAGCCGCAGTGCCTTTGAGCCACAATGTCCGCTTCAGGGAAGAATGTTCGTAAGCGGCTCGTGAACCGCACTTCCTGAGGTTCGGAGAAGGCACGGCCATTCTGCCTCGAACGTGGTATCGGCGAGCACTCGTTTTATCACTGGCGGAAGAAACTGCGGGAGAACCTGGCGGTTCGCTTCGCAGTGATCGAGACAGTATCGCCGGGCGCAGAGATATCGGCGTATCTGGAACTGGTTCTGAATGGCTGTACGCGCCGGTACGCGACCACCTGCAACTGGACGCCTTCGCGGGCCATCCGGTGGCGAGGGCGTGACGGTCCGACCAAATTCCTCGACGACTATGGAGGATATTCGCAGGCCGACGCATATTGCGTCTACGATGCCTCTTTCAAACCCGCGCGCGGACTGACCGAGGTCGGGTGCATGATGCACATGCGCCGCTATTTCTTCAAAGCGCTGGACTCCGATCAGGAGCGCATGGGAAAAGTGCTTCATTTGATCGCGCGGCTGTATGGGGTGGAGGATCGCACCGGAGATCTCACGAGCGAGCAGAGGCTAAACCTGCGCCAGCGTCTCTCGGTTCCGAATACGGCGAGGCTGCGGCAGTATCTGCTCACAATCCGGGATGAAATGCTGCCGAAGAGCCCGGTCGCGAGGGCCGTGCGCTACTCTCTGAAGGGATCTGTGATCGCCGACCGGGTCAGCGGGCAACCGCCTTTGCCATGAAGGCGAACACTGGGACATCAACACCGATCTCGCTCCGACCTGCCCGCCGGCAATTGCCGGTCTTGCAGCGCTCGGGCGATCTGCCACGCCGTTGACGACACTGGCCTGTGCAGTACCTTGTAAAAAGCACATGGTGGCCAGGCAGGGCTTCCGGGAATTTGTATCCCTACTCCCGGAGTCGCGCCCTCACACCACCGCGGGAATCCTTGCAACACAACCCTCGACCGTGCGGTGTCAATTGACCGTATGTGGTCGCGCACGGCAGGTAAGCCGCCTGCATAATCAGCGCCTAACTGCTCATTTCCGAACGGTCTCCAGCGTGCCATATAGAATGCAATAACTGGCAACAAGCCAGATTACGGTCGTCCGGCCGGTTGCCAGGCGAAACGGGGATTGAGATATGTCCGGGCAATTCCACGATTCTGTTGTGTTCGAGGATTCAGCCGTCGTCATGGACGTTGGCACTGAGGTCCGGCGTGCAGCCGCTCTGCTCAAAACAGGAGCGCTTCAAAACGCCATCCTGAACAGCGCGAATTTTTCGAGTATCGCCACCGATGAAAAGGGTGTTATCCAGCTCTTTAATGTCGGTGCCGAGCGAATGCTCGGCTACACCGCCGCCGAGGTCGTGGACAAGATCACTCCCGCCGACATCTCGGACCCGCAGGAGGTGATCGTGCGCGCCAAGGCTCTGAGCCGCGAACTGGCCGCCAACATCACACCCGGTTTCGAAGCTCTGGTGTTCAAAGCTTCGCGTGGCATCGAGGATATTTACGAGCTGACTTATATCCGCAAGGATGGCAGCCGCTTCCCGGCCGTAGTGTCGGTCACGGCCTTACGCGACGATGTCGGCGCCATCATCGGGTACCTGTTGATCGGCACCGACAACACGGCGCGCAAGCAGGTGGAGGCTGAGCAGCAACGACTCGATCAGCGTCTTCGGGATCAGCAGTTCTATACGCGTTCCCTCATCGAATCGAATATCGATGCGTTGATGACGACCGATCCGGCGGGCATCATCACCGATGTCAACAAGCAGATGGAGGCGCTCACCGGCTGCACGCGCGATGAGCTCATCGGAGCGCCGTTCAAGAACTATTTCACCGACTCCGAGCGAGCCGAAGCTGCCATCAAGCTCGTGCTGAGCGTCAGCAAGGTGACCGACTACGAACTCACCGCACGTGCCAGAGATGGCAAAGAGACGATGGTTTCGTACAACGCGACCACGTTTCACGATCGAGACCGCAAGCTACAGGGAGTGTTCGCGGCGGCTCGCGACGTCACGGAACGCAAGCGATTCGAACAGACCCAGCAGGAGCACAACGTCGAACTCGGAAGAGCCAAAGCGGCGGCCGAAAAAGCCAACCTTGCGAAGTCCGATTTTCTCTCCAGCATGAGTCACGAGCTGCGGTCGCCGCTCAACGCGATCCTTGGCTTTGCGCAGCTCATGAATTCAGATTCGCCGGCGCCCACCCCTTCGCAGACTGCCAGCATCGATCAGATTCTCCACGCGGGCTGGTACCTTCTCCAGCTCATCAATGAAATTCTGGATCTCGCACAGATCGAATCGGGGAAGCTGGCCCTTTCGCAGGAACCTACGTCGGTTGCCGACGTGATGCTGGAATGCCAGGCGATGATCGAGCCGCAGGGACAGAAGCGCGGTCTCGCCATGACATTTCCGCGTTTCGACATCCCATTCTTTGTGGACGCCGACCGGACCAGGCTCAAGCAGGTGCTCATCAACCTTCTCTCCAACGCCATTAAGTACAACCGAGCCAACGGCACGGTGGTTGTGGATTGTGCAATGAGCACTCCGGGACGTGTTCGTGTGAGCGTTCGCGATACCGGCCTGGGACTGCCGGCGGAGATGGTCAGCCAGTTGTTTCAGCCCTTTAACCGGCTTGGACAGGAAACCGGCGTGGAGGAAGGCACGGGCATCGGCCTTGTCATGAGCAAGAGGCTGATCGAAATGATGGGAGGTGTGATCGGGGTGGAAAGCGCTGTAGGCGCCGGCAGCGTATTTTGGTTCGAGCTCAACGCTTCGGCTTCGGCACAACTCGCAGCCGAGCCGGTCGAACCCGAAGCATTCGTCCGGCCTCCCGCCGGGCACGACGCTCCTCTGCGGACACTCCTTTATGTTGAGGACAATCCGGCCAATCTGATGCTGATTGAACAGCTCATCGCCCGTCGCCGCGATATGCGCCTGCTGAGTGCACGCGACGGCGGTCGAGGCATCCAGATTGCCCGCGAAGAGCAGCCGGACCTGATTCTGATGGATATCAATCTGCCGGGAATCAGTGGCATAGACGCATTGAAGCTGCTGCGCGACGACCCGACCACCGCGCACATCCCGGTTGTCGCGCTCAGCGCCAACGCGATGCCTCGAGACATTGACAAAGGCCTGGCCGCAGGCTTCTTCCGCTATCTTACGAAGCCAATCAAAGTTCACGAGTTCATGAGCACGCTGGACGTCGCCCTTGAGTTCGCAGCACTCAATCGCACTGGGGGCCAGTGAGTCGATGGTTACTGCTGCCGACATCCTGAATGCCCGAATCCTTGTCGTTGACGACAACCCAGCGAATGTTGCGTTGATGGAGGGAATGCTCCGTGTGGCCGGTTATACTTCGGTCGACTCCACCACCGATCCGAACAGGGTCTGTGAGCTCTACAGGCAGACCCGCTACGGCCTCATCCTGCTCGACCTCCAGATGCCCGGCATCAATGGCTTCGAGGTTATGGAGGGGCTCAGGCAGATCGAGCAAAACGGCTATCTCCCTGTCCTGGTGATCACGGCGCAGCCCGACCACAAGCTGCGTGCGTTGGCGGCAGGCGCAAAGGACTTCGTCAGCAAGCCGTTTGAGATGGCGGAGTTGCGGGCCCGCGTTCGCAACATTCTTGAAGTGCGCCTGCTGCATCTTGAGTCGAAGCGTCACGGCGAAGTGCTGGAGCAGACGGTACGAGAACTCGAGGCCGCTCGTGAAGGGCTTCGCCTTAAGGCGCTCCAGGAGCAAAAGGCGATGGAGAAGGAAATGGCGCTGGCGCAGGAAACGCAGGAAAGTCTGCTGCCGCGTTCCATGCCCACCTTCGAGAATTTTCACGTCTACGCGTTTAGCAATCCCACCCGCTATGTAGGCGGGGATTTTTATGATTTCCTGCAAACAGGCTCCGGGGAGTGGATGGGAGTTCTGGCCGATGTCTCGGGAAAGGGAATTCCCGCGGCTCTGCTGAGTTCGATGACGCTCGGCGCGCTCAGCATGGCATTGCGCTCCGGCGCTGAACCGCACGACGCGGTGAGCCTGGTCAACCTGCTCCTTTGCGAGAAATCGCCGGAGGCTCAGTTCGTTACTCTCTTCCTCTTCGTTCTCAGCCCTGGTGGATCTGGCCGGTTCGTCAGCGCGGGACACACCGCAACGTTCCTGTTCCGTGCCTCTACCGGGCGGGTGGAGCGGCTTGTCACCAATTCGTTCTTTCTGGGAATGTTTGAGGAGGCAACGTACGAGACAGTGGCTTTCCATATGGACAAGGGGGACCTGCTGGTGGTCTATTCTGACGGCGTCACCGACGCGCGCAACCAGCAGGACGAGATGTTCGGTGAGGTGCGGCTGATCAACATGATCAAACGGGTGGGGCCTTCAGGCAGTCACACGTTGAAGCAGACAATTCTGTGGACTATCGAGGAATTCACCGAAAACGTTCTGCAAACGGATGACATCACGCTCATCGTAGTCGAGAAGCGCGAGTAGTGCCGCGCCTGAAAGCATGCGGACTTACGCTGGTGAAGCCTGGGAGGCTTTGCAAGGAATGATCACCGCGGTCGGCGAGGTAGTGTTGCAACAATCGCAGGGGGCTGTCAGGCTGAGAGGCACAATGAGCGGGCAACCGTGAGACTCCGCCCAAAGCCTGTTCCGCCGTGCGATCCGGCACGATGTTGGCCAGAAGAAATCGAAAGCGGTCATCGGATTGAGCGCCCGTCTGCCGGGCCAATCAACCCGATGTCACAGATTTCCTTTTGCATTCTCTGAATCTCCCGAAAGTAAATCGTTCACTCTACGCTGAAACCGGAAGAGTGGCGGGTCCGGCCCGCTGCGCGCGCCTTCCCTCAGGCGGACTGCTGTTGTTGGCTGGAGCGCCGACATTCTGTCGTGGCGGCTCCGGCGCGTCAGGTCTGGGTCGGAGTCGGAGTCGGAGTCGGGGTACTGGCCAGGCTGGAGGAGACCTCCGATCTTGCAGGGCAGCAGGTGCGAGTTAGTTAACAGTCTGTAGCAACGGGAGGATGATGGCCAGCCTTCGACGCCGGTGGCAGTTGGCAAAAAGCCAAAGTAGCGGATGCGCTGGAAATCGGCTGGCAGCATGCATCAGGAAACGGCGGATGAATTCTTCCGCGCTGACCGTGATCAGACGCTGTTTTTGCCGGTCGAAGAAGCCGATGCCGGCTCTGAGGTGCCGGCGGTCGCGCGCAATCGTCAGCAGCGTCTGACGCGGCGGCGAACAATATGTCATTTCACACTCTTGTCCAATTTGGATTCAAGCCACCTGGGCGGGGTGGTCAGTCCTGAATGAGGGATAAGGTGGAAGCCCGCGTTAGGTTGGAGTTGGGTTCAGGCAAGAGCCAAAACCAACGAAGGGGGATTCCACCATGAATCGAGTATGCAGTATCTTCAGTCAGATTTTGAAGCTGATTCCGCGGCAGGAGTTTGAAGTTGCGGTAAAGGATCACAAGGCCGAGCGGCACGCGCGCGGTTTTTCCAGCTGGGGGCAGATGATCGCTATGATGTTCTGCCAGTTGG
>JAWXCM010000106.1:0-21222 GCA_034408745.1 Bryobacteraceae bacterium | reverse complement strand
TTTTTATGCTCGTCAAACGGGAGTGCTGGGTGGGCGAGTCTTGGCAGGCGGAGTGGAGGTGGTAGGTCAAGGTCGGACCGGAGCTATGCGACGCATTGCGTTCGGAGCATGGGCGGAGAAGTTTAGGAGCCATGATCTACGAGATCCTCGAAGCGGATGATCACCCCTGTTGTATCGCCTTACTGAGGTTCCGCACGAAGCTCGGAGTGTAGACGATTGTATGTTAGTTCATTCATTTAGGTTTAGGATGAACACTTCGGAAAACGAGTCCACCCGAATGCTGTATCGGGCTGGATGAAAATGGAGTAACCAACGCATTAGAGTTTGCCAAGCGATAGTGGAATCGAGCCCTGATGCACCCGTTGCTTTTGCCACATGCTGACGCATCTCTCCAAAACGTCGTGGTTGCGATAAAAACACTTCAAGCCGGTGCACGATTGGCTCATTCAACAACAACAACGCCACAAATGCAAAAAAGGTCTGCCTGCAGAGGCCTGATGGAAGATTAAGATGTGTGAGGTCAGTGGAACGCGGCGGCCGTTTCGCACAATTCCTGAAGCATTTCGTCTACGTGGACAGAAGCTCCCGATGGCGAATCGCATCGGCAAAGAAATCCGGGCCGCCAAAATTGCCAGACTTGAGGACCAGGCACAGGCGGCGCGCGTCGAGACTAACCAGTGAAGGCACACCGGGAGCGACGATACCGGCGACCCGCGCGGCCTTGACGCCGAGTCGATCTACCACGGCGCCGGATGTTTCTCCGCCGGCGACGATCAGGTGGGATGCCAGTCCCGCATCTGTCACGGCAGCGGCAAGATCGCCGAATGCCGCTTCGAACGCTGCCGCGGCACCGCACCCGCCGGAGCGCTCGGCGGGCAGGGCCGAGGAAGCGACCGCGGCCACTCCTGTTCTGCCGATCTCCCGACGGACCTCGGCGAACGCCGCCGCGATCTGATCGGGTTCCGATACGCGCAGAATGCGGCCCCCTGTGGCCTGCCAGCGCCCTAACTGCTGCAGTGTTGCCGCCGAGCAGCTCCCGGCGAGGATCAAAGTGCCCAGGGCCGGGTCTGGCGAAGGCATAGCGCGGCGGACCGGTGGCCCAACATCTTCCCGGTTCCAGATGCGCGCAAGCGGTTGAGCCAGACCACTGCCGCCGGTAATCAACGGCAGATCGCAAACCACCGCGGCGATCGCGTCAAGATCCGCGTCGGAGACAGCATCAATGAGGACGATGCGGGCGCCCTTGTCTCGCTGGCGTTGCAGTTCCACCCGGATGGCCTCGGGGCCCTGCATCACGGCGGGCAACGGAATCAGACCGACAGGCAGACTGGTCTGGAGCCCGAGCCAGCGCACCAGATTCGAATCTGACATGGGATTCAACGGATGATCGCGGAGCGGAGATTCCGACAGCAGCCGATCCTGCACAAAAAGGTGTCCCATATACTGAGTCCGGCCATTCACCGGCAGGGCAGGAACGGCAACGGCGCAGTCTGCACCGAGTGCCCGGAGCAGTGCCTCGGTTACTGGCCCGATGTTGCCGCGGGGCGTCGAATCGAAAGTGGAACAGTACTTAAACTGGATCTGCCGGGGGCGCAGGGGCAGCAGATGCCGTAGTGCCTGCAACGAAGCATCAACGGCTGCGGCAGGCTCAACAGAGCGAGTCTTGAGCGCGACGACGATTGCGCCGCCGCGGCTTACCGTGGAATGGTCGATCGCCCCGTCCGGCACGCCGAACATCTGGACGGTCGGGACTCCGCCCGCGTGAAGCATGCCCGCCAGATCTGAGGCTCCGGTGTAGTCGTCGGCAATCGCAGCGAAACGCAGGGATGTGTCAGGCATCGCTCAACGGAGCACCTTTTGGCGGATATGTTCGAGCACAGCACGAAAGTAGAGTTTATCCTGCGAATTGCCGGTGGGGTTGTAATACGGAAACGGGTACATCTGAGTCTCGATCGACGGTCCGTCCAGCACCACGCCGACAAGCTTCATTTCCACCAGCGAACTCGAGGGCAGTTCCTCGCCGTAACGGCCCACAGCGGCTTTCCCCACCGGGGTATCGATCCATTCGATCCTGGCGCCCGCCGATTCGAGCACTCGCTGGGTGGCTTCCGTCAGTTCGGGCCCGATCCCATCGCCTGCCGCCACCGCAACCCGATGTCTCATACTGTCTGCGCCTCCTTTGCAGCGCGCGGCTCCCACCCGGCCAGGGCTGCGGGAAGGGTTCCGGCAATCACCAGCGCCGGGATTATCCAGAACGGCTCGTTAAATCCCCGGGTTTTGGAGATCCCGCCGATCGGCCATACCCGCAGGGCTCCCATCAGGGAGCCGATGCAACCCATAATTCCAGCTACCAGGCTGACGCGGCCCGGAGCGATGTCCTGATTGAACGCCAGGAAGATGCCCCCCAGCAGGCCCGACCCATGTTGAGCAGGAACAGGCCGGCCATGCCGAAGGCAGGCCCACAACCCTGGATTGCGCACGGTCACCCCCAATCCTCTGCTTCCGTCAGGGTACGCGGATTTTTCGTGCCTTGCAAGAATTTCTCGCGTCGGCCGGAAGCACATGCCAGCGCTCCGCTCCAGAGCGCAACAAACAGGCCGTACGTGTAGCGGATGTTGTATCGATCCAGCAGCCAGCCGACCGCGATATGCCGAGCGGCTTAGGCGTAGAAAAAGGCGGCCCAGTTGCTCGTTGTCCAGATGAAGTTCCGAGGCTACCACCGGAGCCACAACGCTCAAAGCCTGCCGGTCCGGATAGCTCAGGGCAGTCGCAAGGAGAAGGAAGATGCAGAGCTTCCACTCCCAGGGCGAGAGACGGACAGGACCTTCGCCGCCCGGCCGGGCGGAAGGCCTTGCGGTGGAGCGAATCGCCGATGCGGACCGGTCTGTCAAATCGTTTTACCTGTAGCAAATATATCAGTTGTATGTCAAGAACTCACAACCCGGCAACGACTTCTTGTCAGCCGCTTTCGGTTACAATGTCAGCATGGCTCGCAGCGCAACGTCCACCGCGAAAAACCGCTCCGCTGACGCAAGACGCCGCACCTCGCCGGCGGCAGTTCCAGGTACGGCGGTCGAAAAGGCCTACGATGCGATCAAACGGGAGATTCTGGCCAACCGGCTTCGCCCCGGAGACGCGATTCCCGTGGATCAGTTCGTCGGAGATCTGCGGTTGAGCCGCACTCCTGTTCGGGAGGCGACGCTGCGGTTGCAGCGCGAGGGCCTGATCGATATCCGCCCCAGGCTGGGCACATTCGTGTCCCACCTCGACCTGCGCAGAATCCGCGACATGTACGGCGTTCGCCGCCTGCTTGAGGGCGAGGCAGCGCGAGAGGCCGCGTTGCGTGGTCCCGTCAGCGACTTCCAAAAGTTGCATGACGAACTCGCGGCTTTTCACGAGACAGGCGAAATGGACGCCCGCGGCATGTCGGAAACCGGCCAGCGGGTTCATGAGCTGATTGTGTGGCACTGCGGCAACGAAGTGTTGCGCTCCATGATCCTGTCCCTGCAGGATCACTTCACGCGTTTCCGCAGCCTCTCCATCCAGATCCCGGAAAAGATTCTGTCGTCGCATCATGAACACCTGCAGATCCTCGAAAGTCTCATCGCGAAGGACGCGGACCGTGCGTCACATTTGGTGCACGTGCATTTCGATCACGCATCGCAGTTCCTGCTCGACAGCCTGCTGTATGGTTCCTCGGCATCGAGCCCCCGGGTCACCATCGCTTTCGTCTAGACACACGCCGGTTCAGAGCCGGAGCTTGATCGCCAGACTCGGTTACCGTTTGCGCCTCGATTCGAGACCAGGACCCTTCAAGGTCAGTGATATATTGCATGCATATCAACTGCATGTCAATCGCTTTCGAGATTTCGGAGCTCTTGACTCAAAACTGCTGCGCGGCGTGCTGTTCGGGTGCGGCATGATCTCGCGGCACCACTTGCGCGCATGAGCGCGGATCCCGGCGTAGAATTGGTGGCAGTGGGCAATCGAATCCGGGAGAAGGCAGAGAAGCGCAGGCTGGAGTTCCTTCCGGCAACCCGCGTCGACGCCTCTCTGCCCGAGTTGCTGCGCGTGGAGAGGCCGGACCTCGTCGACATCCTGTCTGCTCCGAAGGCTGACTGGGACGCGGCTCAGCGCATTGCCGCCGGCCTGAAAGCGGCTGCGGTGCATGAGAACCATCGCTGTCGCCCGTGGTTCCGCCAGGCGTTCGATGCGCAGAGCGGCGGACAGTTGGGCAAGTTGCGGTTCCTGAACATTGAGCATTGCAACGCGACATCGCCAGCTGAAGCCTGCAAGAGTACTTCCGAAACCGGTGTTTGGCTGGAGTCCAGCGGAAGTCAGCTGGTGGACAGCGTGGTTTCCACGGAAGGCAGCCTTCTGGCGATTGGAGACGAGGGAGAGGCGTGGTTCGAAGGCACGCTCACACCCGGCAAACCGGAGATGCTCGATCAGCGGCGCAACGCGTGGGTGCCATGTGCGGGCCGGGAGAAATTGTGCAAACCCCGCAGGTACACCTGGCCACGCTGCGAACCGTTCCCGCAGCTTACCGTTCGATGGAGGAGGCGCAGCTAGATGTCCGCTCTTTTTATGGTGGCGCTGCTGCTCCTGGCCACAACCCCGTGGATCACCGACCTCGGCGGCACTTACAAAACGAACCCAAAAGGGGCGGTCACAGAAGCCAGCTTCCGGACCACCTGGATCGAGGACTCAGACTTACGGCGCGTGGCCGCGCTCACGGAATTGCGCACCCTCGATCTGGCCCATACGCGGATCACCGACCTTGGCTTCCGCAGCCTGAAGAGCCTGACGCATGTCGAGTCGCTCGACCTCTGGTACGCCGAGCAGATCGGTGACGGCGCGGTCGCCGTTGTTCGCAACTGGAAAACGCTGAAGCACCTCAATTTACGAGGCACCAAAATCACCGATGCCGGGATTGCATTGCTCGCCGACCATCCCGCGCTCGAATCTCTGGACGTCGGATTTAGCCTGTTTACCGACGGGGGCTTCGAGGCACTGACCACGCTACCCCGGCTCCGCGATCTGACGGCGGGCGGGAATAAGATCACCGACGTCGGCCTTAACTCCCTGCGCCTGATGCCGAACCTGCGCCGCCTGGACGTTTCAGGCACGCAACGTACCGACTCCGGTCCCTGGTCCGCAACCATCACGGATCGGGCAGTGGAAGCCATCGCCACACTAACCCAGCTGGAAGACCTGAATCTTCGCAGTGCGAAGTTCACTCCGGCTGGCGCGGCGAAGCTCAAGGCTCTGAAATCGCTCCGCACGCTCGACCTCTCCGAAACTCAACTCACCCCGGCTGCTCTGGCTGATCTGCTACCCGCGTTCAGCAGCCTCGAACGGCTGGCGCTTTTTAACTGCAAACGGCTCGACGACAGCGCCGCCGCGCCGCTGGCAGCCGCTGCGAAACACCTCCGCTGGCTCGACCTGACAGGGACGAAGTTGAGTGCTGCTGGTATCGAGCAAATCCGTAAAGCGAACCCAGCTCTGCAAGTGCTGGCGACCGGGCCGGGCGGGGCATAGGATCCGGTGTTTTAAAGATCGATCAGAAACGCTAGAGACCGTAGGGCCATGTGGGTCGGCTGAAAACGCCGCCATCCACCCATATCGTCTGGCCAGTAACGAAATCGGCCTTCTCGCTCGCCAGAAATGCCACCATATGGGCGACGTCTTCGGGGACGCCGATTCGGCCGAGCGGCGCTTCCTTGCTCCACAGCGCCACGTAGTCGCCGCCCTCCTCTTTGGTCCGTTCGACTTCAATGGCACCAGGGGCGACGCAGTTGACCCGGATCCTGAACTTGCCGAGCTCGATTGCGGCGGATTTGGTGAACTGCTCGATGCCACCTTTGCTTGCGGTGTAGTCCACCAGTTTCGGGAAAGCCCACTTGTTGCAGCCCGATCCGATGTTAACGATCGAGCCGCCGCCCGTCTCCTTCATGCGACGGCCGGCCTGCTGTGTGCACAGAAACGTGCCTTTCAAATTGGTGTCGATGACGCGGTCCCAGTCCTCTTCTTTAAGGTCAAGAAGCGGGCTCCAGGTCTGCACGCCGGCGTTGTTTACCAGGCAGTCGACGCGGCCGAAGGTAGCGTCGAGTTCGGTAAACATGCGCTGGACGTCGGCGCTAAGGCCCACGTTTGCCTGAATTGCCGCGGCCTGTCCGCCTGCGTTACTGATTTCGGTGACGGTCGCCGCGGCGCCAGGCTGGTCGGAGTTGTAGTTGACGGCCACGGCGAAACCGGCCCGGCCCAGTTCCAGAGCGATGCCTTTCCCCACACCCTTACTGGCCCCCGTCACCAGCGCTACTCTCAAGGGCGCCCTCCGTTGATGATGAGATACGGTCGGAATGCCAGCGACTCGCGGGTGTTGATTCCGATGGCCGACTTCACGCGCACCGCAAGGCCGTGCCCTTTGCCGGCAGTGATTTCTTCCACGAGTTTGGGGTCCACTTTGATGCTGACCCAGCCCTGCGGCTCGGATACCGACTGATGCGGCACGAATTTCCACGAAGCGCTGGCTTCTGGCGGAGCGGCCTCAGTCCAGGGGGTCGGGATTACGGCAATTTCGAGACTGGTGGGAGCTGCGCCTTTACTGACGTGAATAAAGAGATCGGCGGACTCCACATTCCACTTGAAAATCGTCCATGTCTTGAAGGAGAAACACATCACTCCCGGGCCTTGTAGCTCGCGGGCTTTCCCGCTGGCGGGTCCTCCGGGCGACGACGCATCGGCAGTGGATTCGAGAATGGCGTTTTCAGCCTGCAGGCATGCTGTTCCCGGCAGAAGCAGCATGACGCAAAGGCTGACAGATCGCAGACGGTTCAACTTGGGCGACATTGGCGTTTTACCAATTATAGTTTGCCCCCCTTTCGACGTACCATGTAGATGTTTCTGCCGCAGCACTTGCCGCGCCGCGAACCTGGGACCAGGCATTACAATCGCGCTGCTTTTTGGAGGTACATACGAATTGGCCGTAAAGAGTCTGGAAGGCGTTCAGGTTTACGAACCTACCGAGCGGTGGACCGTCACCGATGCGAGCGAATTGTACGACGTCCCCGCGTGGGGCAAAGGGTATTTTGCCGTCGGTGAAAACGGTCACTTGTGGGTTCATCCCGGCAAGGAGCCGGAGCGCGGGATCGATCTCAAGGAACTCGTGGAAAAACTGGTGCTTCGCGGCATCAATCCACCTATCCTCATCCGTTTCGGCGAGATCCTGAAGCACCGCCTGGGCGAGATTCACGGCGCTTTCAAAAACGCGATTCAGGAACACGGCTACAAGGGCGATTACCGCTGCGTGTATCCGATCAAGGTAAACCAGCAGCGTCAGGTTGTGGAAGAAGTATTCGAGTACGGCAAGCCCTACCGGTTCGGCATTGAAGCGGGTTCCAAGCCCGAGCTACTGGCCGTGGTCGCGATGGCGGACAACCAGACTCCCATCATCTGCAACGGATTCAAGGACGACGAGTACATCGAGATTGTGACCAATGCGCGCCGCATCGGCCGCACTATTCTCCCCGTTATTGAGAAATTCACGGAACTGGACCTGATCCTCCGTCACGCCGAGCGGGCCGGGATCCGGCCTGAAGTTGGTGTGCGTGTGAAGCTCGCCAGCAGGGGCTCGGGCCGCTGGAAGTCCTCCGGTGGGTACCGCTCCAAGTTCGGGCTGACGGTCAGTGAGGCGGTTCGCGTACTGGAAACTCTGAAGGCCGCTGGTTATCCAGACGCGCTGAAGTTGCTGCACTTCCACCTTGGGAGCCAGATCACCAACATTCGCCAGGTGAAGGCCGCGGTGAGCGAGGCCGTGCGCATCTACGTCGAGCTGAAAAAGGCTGGTGCGGGATTGGAATTCATGGACGTCGGCGGTGGGCTCGGGATTGACTACGACGGCTCGCAGACGGACTTCGAATCGAGCGTCAACTACACGCTCCAGGAATACGCCAACGACGTCGTCTACCACATCCAGAGCGTGTGCGACGAGGCCGAGGTGCCGCACCCGACCATCATCACGGAAAGCGGCCGCGCAGTGGCTGCCTATCACAGTGTGCTGGTGTTTAACGTCCTCGGCGTCAGCGAGTTCGGGGAAGCCGATATCAAGCTGGAACTGCCGGAAGAGGCCGAACAGCCGCTGATCGATCTGCAGGAAACGTACCGGTCTCTGAGCCAGAAGAACCTGCTGGAGAGCTTCCACGACGCGCAACAGGCGCTGGATTCGGCCCTCAATCTGTTCAGTCTTGGATACCTGCCGCTACTGCAGCGCAGCCTGGCGGAAAACTACTACTGGACCATCTGCCGCCGTGTGCAGAAGATGGCCAAAGAGCTCGACTACTATCCGGAAGATCTGGAAGGTCTGGAGAGTCTGCTCTCCGATACCTACTTCTGCAACTTCTCGCTTTTCCAGAGCATGCCCGATTCCTGGGCGGTGAAACAGCTGTTCCCGATTATGCCGATTCACCGGCTGGGCGAGCCGCCGACCCGGCACTCGGTGCTGGGCGACATCTCCTGCGATTCGGATGGCAAGATCGACCAGTTCATTGACCGCCGCGATGTGAAGAAGACACTGCGTCTTCACGATCCCGACAACCGGCCCTACTACCTGGGCGCGTTTCTGGTGGGCGCGTATCAGGAGATTCTGGGAGACCTGCACAATCTGTTCGGCGACACCCACGCCGTGCACGTGAACCTGGGCGTCAATAATGAGGTGATTCTGGACGCCGTGATTCGGGGCGATACGGTTCGCGAGGTGCTGGATTACGTCCAGTTCAACGCGAAGACGCTGATGGAGCAGTACCGGCGCGATGTGGAGATCGCCCTTCGCGACGGCCGTATCGGGTATGAAGAATCCGGCCGGCTCCTCCGTTTGTACGAAGAAGGCCTGAACGGCTACACGTATCTCGAGGACGCCACCGAGGGCTCCTAAAAAAATGTTGGACCGCGGAGAGGGAGCCGCTTTGCGTTGCTCCCTCTCACCGCTTCTTTGTCATGCGCAGGCGGTGCGCAAAATTTCAACCCCACCTGATAGCCCACCGGCAGCGGCCAGCGATGCCTCACGACGACGTGTCGCTCAAAGGTCTTGTTCTGCAGAAACAGAATCTCTCCCACACGGACCGGGAAATCGAGCTTTGTGCCGACGCCACCCTTGCTGACATCCACAAGAAGCGAAGATCCGATTCGCTGACGGTTCCCCAGCGGAGTGATTCGGTAAACGGTAAGGAGTCCGATGGAAGCAGCCTGCTCCCTCGGAAAAAGGCGATGATCCGGCATCACTCAGAAAAAGTGGCTGCACCGGGAAGAAATTCTCACCTGTCCGAAGATCTTCGTCGAACGGTAGTGGTGATCATCTGACGCTTTCCCCCGACCCGTTCCGGGCGACCGTCATAGGTGTAGCCCAGTTCTGCAGACCAGCCCTGACCAACCGCCCGGGCCATCGTTGCCGTCAGTCGCTCGGCCATGTACCCACGGGGTGTCGGTGAACGTCTCAATGCCGAAACTGGCCACCGCGCCATGGCCGACGGGCCGGCGGTACTGGGTCAGCCAGCGGGTGCGGTTGTCGCGCCCCCGAAGCCCTTCAAACCAGTGTTCATAAAGACTGCGCAGGGTGATTACCCCGACACCGGCGCGGAACGGCCGCTCGATGCCACCCCAGATGCGGTTTTGATTGTCCCAGCGGTCACGCTGGGAACTCTCCTGAAGGGTGTAGTAGAACCCGGCAATGGCGGTGAAGCTGTTTGCCAGCCGGATGCGGCTGATGGTGCCGACGCGAGTCTGGTACAGGTCCTGGAATCGCCGCCGCGTGCGTAGCTGCAGATTGAACTGCGTGTTGAAGCGTCCCGCCTCTCGCAGCGGCAACTCGAAGTTGTGCCACGATTCCAGGGGCTGAGCCGGGAGCAGTACAGGTGTCATGATGATGGCCAGCAGAACGGCAGCCACGGGCGCTGATTTCACCCCGCCGTCCCGCCTTCGTCCGCGGCTTCCGGTGGCTTCTTGTACTTAGGCTTTTTACGCGTGTCTTTCGGCTCGATGGGTCGCGACGCCTTGACGATACCAACGCGCTCGCGCGCAAGCTTCCGAACCTCGGCAGACTGATCGAAGGTTTGCTTCTTGCGAGCCATATGGGGGAACTTCCCCAATATACAGGCTTCACCCGCGGGTTTTCTAACTGAGGCAAAGCTAAACCGAAGAAATCACCGCGGTAACAGGCTTTGATCCCACAGGAATCATCGTGAAAAGCGGCGCGGTTTTTCGGCGGTCGGGCTGTAGTCCAGCCACTCGTATGACAGCCATGTCGCCCGATTCCCGATTGAGCACGAGGGCATACTCGTTATCCGGCGTGACGGCGACGAACCCCGGCCCCGCTCCCACTGCCGTTATGGCAATAACGCGGCGGCGGGTGATGTCCAAAATACTCAAATCGCCGGCTGCGGGGCTGGTAACAAACAGGTAGCTGGACGTCGCTGCCATCGCGCCCGGACGGCTCCCGGCCAGCACGGTCTCAGCGACCTCGGGCACAAAGTAAGGGAAAATCACCACCACCGCATCGCGACCCTCACCAGTCACGAACAACTGGCCTCCGTTGGGGTGAAAACAAAAGTGATCGGGACGCAGGGACAGCGGGAGATGCACTACCACCCCGCCGCTCTGCGAATCGATCACCGTTAATTGTCGAGCCTCAAGGCCAGCGACCAGCACGGACTTCCCGTCGCTGCGGAAGCGCACCGTGCCAATCTCACCTCCCACCGGAACCGGCTTCTGAACGGTGCCCGTTCGCAGGTCGACCAGAGACAACGATCCGGCCTTCCCGAACCCGGCCACAGCCATTCCAACCCATTCCTTCCCGTTGTGCGCGGCACCCAGGTCGAAACTGGTTGGCACAGCCGGTAAGCGGATGTCTGCGCTGACGCGCAGTGAGTCGAAAGGCAGGCGGAGCAACCGCTTTCCTGGGGCGCTGAGAATCCAGAGTGCGTCACCCCCCGATTCGGGCAGCATGCTGGTGGCAGGGCCGCCGAGCCACGCCTTGCGCTTGACGGCCAGCGTACCGGTCGCGATTTCGTAGACGGTCCCGGTGTCGGGTGTCAGCGCGTAAACCAGTGGTTTGGAGGGGTGCGCCACCACTTCGGTCGGAGCGCCGTCGAGGGCAATATGCCGAGCTACCGCAAACGCCGTGAGGTCGACCGCGGCAATCGCTCTGCCCTCCTGGTTGGCGACAAAAGCGTATCCGTTGAAGCCATCGCCCCGTTTGCGACGGCAGGACGAGGCCCCGGCGGCCAGCGCGGGCATGATGAAACTACGGCGCGATATCACGAAGGGTCCACTTCACATTATAGGTTCGCCAGCGGGACGAACTGGCGGACACCCCCTTGTGTGCCCTCTGAAACCCACCGGAATGCCCGTAAATTCATGGACTTTGCGTGGACGGCGGGAGAGGCCTGTGGTACCCTGCGGAGGAAAGGTTACATCCACAGCCGTTCCGCTTCCGGACGCCCTGCTGGAACTCCACCCGATGAATTTACGTTCGCTCTTCAGCCTGTTTTCTTCCGACCTGGCCATTGATCTTGGGACGGCGAACACGCTTGTTTTTGCACGCGGGAAGGGGATTGTTGTCAATGAACCCTCCATCGTAGCCATCAATAAGAACACGGGTGAGATCGAGGCCGTGGGCAAGGAAGCAAAGGAAATGCTGGGCCGGACGCCGGGCAACATCGTCGCTATCCGGCCCATGAAAGACGGCGTTATCGCGGACTTCAAAGTCACTGAGCGCATGCTGGGATATTTCATCCAGAAAGCGCACGGACGCAAGATGCTGGTGCACCCTCGCATCGTCATCGGCGTCCCCAGTGAAATCACGCAGGTGGAAAAGCGGGCGGTTATCGATTCCGCCTACCGCGCCAAGGCCAGCGAAGTTCACCTGGTGGAACAGGCGATGGTGGCGGCAATCGGCGCGGGCCTCCCCATTACCGAGCCTTCGGGAAACATGGTAGTCGACATTGGCGGCGGAACTACCGACGTCGCGGTCGTGTCGTTGTCGGGCATTGTCTACTCGCGCTCCGTACGAGTGGCGGGAAATGAGATGGACGACGCCATCATGCAGTATCTGAAGCGCAAGTACAACCTGCTGATCGGTGAACGCACGGCGGAGATGATCAAGATCACCGTCGGCTCGGCTTATCCGCTTGACCGTCCGATCACAATGGAGATCAAGGGCCGAAACTTGATTGAGGGCGTGCCCAAGACCGTCACCATCGACGACAGTGAGATCCGCGAGGCCCTGTCCGAGTGCATCGCGACGATCATTAATGCGATCCGGGTCGCGCTGGAGCGCACTCCTCCCGAACTCAGCGCCGACATCAGTGACAAGGGCATCGTGTTGACCGGTGGTGGAGCGTTGATCAAAAATCTGGATCGTCGAATCCGCGAAGAAACGGGGCTCCCGGTATCCATCGCGGAAGATCCTCTGGCGTCGGTGTGCCTGGGTACAGGCAAGATGCTCACCGATTTCAAGCTGCTGCGCCGCATCGCCATCGAATAACCGCTGAAACTCCGCCCGGGAAGCGGGAGTCCTCAGACAAGAGAGCCAATGGAAGCTCTGCTCAACCGATACCGCAATCTCACTGTCCTGCTCCTGGTCATCCTGGCGCAGCTGGTGCTGCTTGCCTGGCAGGTGAAGAGCAATCAGGACGTGCGAATGATTCGCGTGTGGGCCGTCACGGCGGTCACACCGATGGCCCGGGTGCTGGAGTTCGTGCGCGAACACACCATCGGCGTGGCGCAGAACTACTTCGTCCTGGTAAACGTTCGCACCGATAACGACAAGCTGAAACAGGAGAACGGCCGCCTCAAGATTGAGAATCAGTTTCTCCGGACGGAACTGGAAACGGCGGAGCGGGCCAGGGCGCTGGCCACTTTTCAGGAGCGCACGCCTTCCCGCACTCTGCCCTCACGAATCATCGGCACCGGCACGGGCGCTAATTCGCACGTTGTGTTCATCGACCGTGGATCCACGGCGGGCATACGGCGAGGCATGGCGGTGATCACACCCGACGGCATTGTGGGCAAGGTGCTCGCGGCCTACCCAACGGCGTCGCAGGTGCTGCTGGTGACTGACCCTACCTTCGGAGCCGGCGTTATCTCGGGCAAGAACCGGGTGCATGGCACTGTTAAGGGGATCGGCCAGAATAAGATCATCGTCGACTACGTCCAGAATGAGGAAAAGGTTGAGACCGGCGAGATGTTCTTCACGTCGGGCGACGACCGCATCTTTCCAAAGGGCATGCCGGTGGGGAAGGTCACGGTGGTTCGTGCCGGCCGTACTTTCAAAGAAATCTTCCTGGTACCCGCGGCCTTTCAGCAGGGACTGGAAGAGGTGCTGGTGGTGATCGAAGGCATCAATGGCGTGATCCCGGATGCCGAGCAGCAGCGGAACACCGCCAATCCTGAAGTTTACCTGCAGCCGCAGGAAGCGCCTAAGCCCGGATCGACGCCAGCTGCAACACCGGCCGAGGGTGGCGGCCAGACACCGATCTCAGGCCTCAGCACCGATGCGGACCGAATTCGCGAGCGGTACAAGGTGCTCGGCGAACAGCAGGGGGTGAAGTACGGAGAGGGTGGGAAGATCCCGAATTTCAACGCCACCCAGCCTCCTTCGTCGCAACCGCCTGCCGCAGGAGCCTCGAAACCCGCCGCGCCTGGGACGACGGCTCCCGGCACCGCCGGTTCCAGACCGATTCCGCCTGCGACAGCGCCTGGCACGGCGGCTCCCAGCCCGCTGGCTCCTAAACCCCAGCCGCAGCAACCGGCCACCGGCGCGAATCCGAGTTCGAGGAGTTCCGGTACGGTAACGGTGCAGCCTCGCGCCGTTCCCTCCGGCACTGCTCCCGCCCCGACCCAGCCCCGCCAGGAGGCGAGACCGCCAAATCCATGAGCGATTTCACTTCCGGCCGCCTGCTCAACGATGCCGCGTTACGTCGCCGCCGCAGTTCCAAACACTTCCGCCCGATTGCGATGGTGGTGGTGCCGCTCATTGCGATTCTGTTCCAGGTTTACGTGCCGAGGTTCTTCCAGTACCTGGGTTATCTGGAACTGCCGCTGCTTGTCACTGTGTATTACGCCCTGATGAACCGGAGGCCCATCCCCGGACTGTTCTTTGGATGCGTCATAGGGCTTGTGCAGGACTCGCTGTCGCACCAGCCTCTGGGAATGTTCGGGATCGTGAAAACGCTGGTGGGGTATTTTGCCGGGAGTGTCAGCATGCGGTTCGATGTCGACAACCCCATGCTGCAGTTCGTACTCGGATTTTTCTTCTTTTTCTTCCACCAGTTCTTTTACTGGATTCTGTCGCGGGCTCTCCTCGGCCTGCAGATCGACTTCGACATTCAGCAGACGCTTATCCTGTCGCTCCTCAATGCAGTGGTGGCCCTGCCACTGTTTGTGCTATTGGATAAGATGAGGGAGTAGCAGCCTCACTTTGATTTACAACATCCCACCGCAGACCGAAAGCGAGAAAGAACGGCTCGAACAGGCCAATCGGTTCCGCCGCGATGATGTCTCGCGGGCTGCCGGGCGAATCGCCTTCTTCCAGTACGTCACTGTAGGCGTGTTTCTTTTCCTGATCTCCGGCTTCTGGCGCCTGCAAATCGACAACCCGGCCGTTTACAGCGAACAGGCCGACCGCAATCGCATCAAGTCGATTCCGATCCTCGCGGCACGGGGCAAGATCCTCGACCGCGACGGGCGGGTGATCGTCGACAATCACTCTTCGTTCAGCCTGATCCTGTCGCGCGACAACCTGAAGGAAGAGCATCTGAAGCCGATTGCCGACGGCCTCAACATGGATTTTGAGGACCTGAAGGAGCGGGTGCGGCGGTTCCGCAAGCGCCCTACCTACGAGGCGATCGTCATCAAGGAAGAGCTGACGACGGCGGAAATGGCGTTTGTGGAATCCCACCGGGATCCGGGCACCTTCCCGGAACTGGAACTGATTCACGCGCAGCGGCGGCTCTACCCGAAGGACGGGTTCGCAGCCCACATGATCGGCTACGTCGGCGAAGTGAGTGAGCCGGAACTGAACACCGCCGAGTTCATCGACTATGAACCGGGCGACATGGTGGGCAAGCAGGGCCTGGAGCGCCAGTACAACAAGCAGTTGATGGGCGTCGACGGACAGCGCCAGGTGGTGGTGGACAAGCTGGGAATCCCACGTCAGGTCATCGGGGACAAGCCAGCCTTGCCCGGCACGAACCTGAACCTGACCATCGACCTCGACCTGCAGGCGGTGGCCGAACTGGCGCTGCAGGACCGGCGGGGAGCGATTGTCGCACTCGACCCGAGGACCGGCGAAGTGCTGGCAATGGTCAGCCGCCCGGCTTACGATCCCAACCGGTTTGCGGGCCGCATCCGGTCGAAGGACTGGAAAGAGATCATTGAGAATCCCGATAAACCGCTGCTGAATCGCGCCATCCAGTCGCGTCTTGCGCCTGGTTCCACGTTCAAGCCCGTAATGGCGCTTGCGGGACTGGAGCAAGGCATCGCAGGGTCGGACTTTCGGGTACACTGCTCCGGTGGGGCGTCCTTCTACGGGCGCTATTTCGCATGCCATAAGAAGGGCGGCCACGGCACGGTGGACCTGAACCGGGCCATCGCTTTATCGTGCGACGTGTATTTCTACACGCTTGGCAACAAGCTCGGGATCGACAATATTGCGAAGTATGCGGAGATGTCGGGGCTGGGGAGCAAGACTGGCGTCGACCTGCCGCATGAGGCCGAAGGCCTGGTGCCCTCGACGAAGTGGAAGATGCGCGCCTACCGGCAGAAGTGGTACGCCGGCGAGACGATTTCGGTCTCTATCGGCCAGGGTGCGCTTGAGGTGTCGCCAATCCAGCTGGCCCGGGCCGTCGGCGGAATCGCGATGGGCGGCGTCTGGCAGGTACCGCATATCGCGAAGGAAGCAGCCGGACGGTCGGAAGCACGCAAGGCCAACGTGAGTGCCGACAGCGTCCTCCAGGTGATTGCCGGGATGTACTCGGTGGTGAACGAAGGAGGAACGGCGCCCATGGCGCGCCTGCCAGGCATCTCGCTCTGCGGCAAGACGGGAACTGCTCAGCTGGCTTCGAACGACGTTCTCAAGGGCACCGCGGCAGGTAGGGCGATGAAGGACAACGGCTGGTTTGTCGGGTTTGCTCCCCGGGAAAACCCGGAAATTGTGGTGGTGGCGCTGGTCGAAGCCGGACTGCACGGCACCACCGCGTCTCTGCCTGTGCGCGACGTCGTGAAAGCGTACTTCGATAAAAAGGCCCGGCAGTCGGTTCCAGCGGACCGGCTCGCGACCGTGCCTACGCTGGCCCCCCGAGCCGCGATTCGCATGCTTCCGACCGCGCTAACCGCGGCCCGGCCTGAGGACACGGCGCTCATCGCCCGCTTCGGCGAGAAGGGCATGGAGGCCATTCAGTGGCCATAGCCAGTTACCGTTCGCTGCGGGAAATCGACTGGCCGCTGCTGTTGATTACGCTGGCCATCTGCGGGCTCGGCGTCCTGCAGATTTACAGCGCGACGCTCGGCACGTCGTTTAAGGATGCGTGGTTGCGCCAGGTGGCGTACATCGGCGTGGGTTTGATCTGTTTCTATGTGGCGAGCCGTTTCGACTATCACTCACTGTTAAGTCACAGTTACTGGCTGTACGGATTTTGCCTTCTTGGATTGATCGGCGTTTTCGTAATTGGGACTGTGGCCGGAGGCGCTCGGCGGTGGATTCCGCTGGGTGGCGGGTTCAAGCTGCAGGTCTCCGAGTTCGTGAAAATCGTGCTGGTTCTGCTGGTGGCTCGCGTCCTGACGGAGCTGAAAAAGGATGAACTGGACTGGCGCGATCTGGCAAAGATCGGTGGGTTCGTTTTGCTGCCCTTCGTGATGGTCGCGAAACAGCCGGACCTTGGCACCGCGTTGACGTACCTGCCAGTGCTGCTGGTGGGGATTTTGCTGGCGGGAGTGCGCTGGCAGTACGTAGCGGCCGGAGTACTGGCCATTGCAATCACGGCGCCGGTCGGCTGGCACTTTCTGCACGATTATCAGAAAGCCAGACTGACCACGTTTCTCGACCCCTCGCAGGACCCTCGCGGCAGCGGGTATCAGGTGATTCAGTCGATGATCGCGGTGGGTCACGGGGGCATGTGGGGCCAGGGGCCCACCCAGGGAACCCAGACACAGTTACAGTTTCTGCCGATTTCCCATACAGATTTCATCTTTTCGTCATTTGCCGAGGAGCATGGATTTGTTGGAGTTGTTGTAGTATTAGGTTTGTATTTCCTGCTGCTGATGCAGATTGTGCAGAACGCGCAGACAGCACCTGACAGCGCCGGGATGTTTATCTGCATGGGGATAGCGGGAATGTTGTTGTTTCACGTTCTGGTGAACGTGGGGATGGTGGTCGGTCGTATGCCGGTGACCGGGATCCCTTTGCCGCTGATGAGTGCGGGCGGCTCGAATACGCTTTCGGTTTTTCTGTTGCTGGGGCTCGTGAATAATGTCAGGCTCCGGCGTTTTGTGAATTAGGCCCTGCAATGGGCCTCTAACGATGGATTCGGGGCCTGAGGGCTTCGACAGGAATAAGATCGACCGGGCGACCTTGCGGGAGTTTGAGGTTCGACGGGAGTTTGGTTCCGGCCGCCGGCAATGCTGGCAGCGCTGGTCCGGTTTTCGTGTCCGGCTGGTGGATTGAGAGAAATACAACGGCCCCTGCTTATGGGCGCTCTCCACCACAACCGGGCGCCGATACGTAAGAAGTTTTCAGCATGTGCGCTCCTGCCCTGCTCAGGGTTGCCGCCAACTCGTATCGGCCTCTCGTCCTGGCAAGTCGTCTCTCGCGTACGGTCGGGAGATGCCATGAGCAAAGAGCTTGTGATCTCTTCGAACCACCACGAAACTCGTGTTGGCATTATCGAGGACGATCAGTTGGTCGAGATTTATTTCCAGCGAGCGAACGAATATTCACTCGCTGGCAGTATCCACAAAGGCCGCGTCACCCGCGTTCTGCCCGGGATGCAGTCCGCCTTCGTCGACCTTGGTCTGGAGCGCGACACATTCCTTTATGTGTCGGACTTCCTGGAAGAGGCAGGGGAAGAGTACGAACGGGACGAACGGTCAGCCGCCCCCCCGGTATCGGGAGGAGGTGGCGGAGACCGCCGCGAAGGGCGCCGGGACGACCGCCGCCCGGAATCCCGGTCTTCAGAACCACGGGCCGTTTTCCAGCCTGCCATACAGCCACCGCCGCCTCTGGCACTGGCCCCTTCGCCAGCAGCAATCGCTGAACCTCTCGATATCGAAGAAGACGTGGTGGAGACGGTCTCCTCGTCGGCTGCCGCGGGCCCGGACGCCCCCGGGGCTCAGGGTGATGACGACCGCGGTGGAGATCGCCGTGGTGGCCGCCGCTCGCGCCGCCGCCGTTCGCGTGGACGCGGCTTCCCCGATTCGAAATACGCGTCTGAAGGTAGTAGCGACGCTGGTGGACGCGGTCCCGCTCCGGCTGGCATCGAGCCTGTAGCGTCTTCTGCTCCTGTCATCGCCCCGCGCGATGAAGAAGAGGAAGACAGCGCTCCCGCTGACGTCATCCTGCTGCCTGGCGAATCGCTCGCCAAGTACACAAACCGCGGTCCTTCGGCGCCTCTCCGGGCTGGACGGACAGCAACCCGGGTGGAGACGCCCGCCGCTGCAATCGCGCCGGACCCCGTGGAAGAGGACGCTGTCGAGGTAGAAGAAGAAAATCTCTCCGAAACGGTGGAGATCTCAGAAGTTGTCGAACAGGAACCAGCGGCAGAAGACCTGGACGAGGAACTGCCGGTTGACGCAGTGGCGGAGCCTGTATTTGAGGAACCCGTAGCAGACGACGATTCCGACGGCGATGAGGACGAGCCTGTCGTCACCACGGTGATTCCCGAGACCTCGGAAGCCGAAGACGAAGAGCTGGAGATCGCCGAGCTCCGCACCACCGCGGAGATCGAACGGCAGGTGGAAGAGGCCGAAGCGCGTCTGGACGCCGTCTCTGGAATTGATGAGGAAGACGAAGAGGAAGAGGAAGAGGACGAGACCGAGCTCGACGCTACAGAACCCGAGTTGACCGATGTCGATGACGCGCAGGAAGCCGCTGAACTGGCGGCATATGCCGCTGAGGATGCGGACGACATTGCAGCCGCAGTGCTCGACGCTGACGACCCCGAGGCGGGATTGCCGCCGGCGACCACAGAGGGAAGTGCTGCGCCAGCTTCGGCCAGTGTGCGCGATCAGAGTGACCGCTATCCGCACCGCCAGGGCGCCGAGCGCGGCGGTGGCCGCCGTATGCGCCGCCGTGGCCGTGGCGGCGAGCGAGGTGGGGATCGTACCGGAGACCGCGGCGCCGACCGCAGCGTCGTGGACCGTGGCGCCGTGGAGCGTCCGGAGCGCGGGCCAGCGATTGTGGCGCCGCCCGAGCGGGTCGAGACTCGCAGCGAGGGTCGGCCGGAAGGTCGCGGCGAGGGCCGCAGTGAAGGCCGGGGCGACCGGGATCGCGAACGCACGGCCCTGCCGTCGATCAGCGACCTGCTTCGTGAAGGTCAGGAAATTATCGTTCAGATCGCCAAAGAACCGCTGGGCCAGAAGGGTGCGCGAATCACATCGCATATCGCTCTGCCAGGCCGGTTCGTGGTGTACATGCCGACGCTCGACCACGTTGGTGTGTCGCGCAAAATTGCCTCGGACGAGGAACGTCAGCGGCTGAAGCGCATCCTGCAGGCCTCGCGCGCCGGGTTCACCGGCGGCTTTATCTGCCGTACCGCGGGTGAGGGTGTGGGTGAGGACGAGATCGCCAGCGATATGGCGTATCTGTACAACCTCTGGCTGGACATCCGTCAGAAAGCCGAGAAGCGTAAGGCTCCGGCGCTGCTCCACCACGATCTCGACATTGTGCACCGCATCCTTCGGGACCAGCTGAGTGACATGTTCAAGGCGATCTGGGTGGACAACGAAGAGGTGTATGAGAGCGTGCTGCGCTTCATGCAGCGCTTCCAGCCGACGCTGGTTGGCCGCGTGAAAATGTATACGCGCACCGCTCCCATCTTCGACGCGTTCAACATCACCACTGAGATCGAGAAGGCTCTGAAGCCGAAGGTCTGGCTGAAGTCGGGCGGCTACATCGTCGTGAATCAGACCGAGGCGCTGGTTGCGATCGACGTGAACACGGGCAAGTTCGTGGGCAAGTCGAACCGGCTGGAGGACACGATCACGAAGACCAACACGGAAGCCGTGAAGGAAATCGTGCGTCAGATCCGGCTGCGCGATCTTGGTGGCATCATCGTGATCGACTTCATCGATATGGACGAGCGGAAGAATCGCCAGAAGGTGATGCAGACGCTCGAAGAAGCCATGCGGAGCGATCGCGCACCATTTAAGATTCTGCAGTTCAATGACTTCGGGCTGGTCGCGATCACCCGCAAGCGTGTCAAGCAGAGTCTGGAGCGGACGCTGTGTTCGCTGTGTCCGACCTGCGAAGGCGCTGGTTATACCAAGAGCGTCGCGACGGTGATCGGAGAGATCCTGCAGGAAGCACACAAGGTCCGGCAGGTGGTGGAAGGGAAGAATGCGGAAATTCGCGTCTATCCCGAAGTGGCGAAGCACCTGAAATCAAACCAAAACTCGGATCTCGAAGAGATTGAAGCGATTCTGGGCTGCCCGGTGCTGGTGGTCAGCGATCCGTCCATCCATCCCGAGAAGTTCGACATGGCCTGGTAACAGGCCGGGCGACTGCTACAATGATGTGAGTGCGGCCCTGCCGGATCGCACTCACAATCCTCCCCGGAGAGATGGCCGAGTGGTTGAAGGCGCACGCTTGGAAAGCGTGTATAGGGGAAACTCTATCGAGGGTTCGAATCCCTCTCTCTCCGCCATATTCCATTAAACAGCGGCTTACCCCCTCCGGCCGAAAAACCGAGACATCCTGCTTTTTCACACCCGAGTTTCGCGGACTATTCCGCCCCTCAGAAGTCTTCGCCAACAGTTTCCAGGTGCCCGCTACAGACGGAAGCGGAGTCGGATGCCACGCGAGATCCGGTGATAGTTCCGGTCTCCCCTTCGGGCGTTTCCAGCGTGCCCGTTAGTTACTTCTTGGCGCAAAAATGATGACCCAACGCTTTTCATTTGAGTGGGTTTCCCTGGCCGCAAGTGCATAGACGCCGTTTTCTGCGGGGTTCCGCAGTT
>JAWXCM010000105.1:0-7351 GCA_034408745.1 Bryobacteraceae bacterium | reverse complement strand
CGGCTTCGGCGTTACCTCGGGCCGCAACTGGACGGTGGACAGCATCGGTGCCACTGGCGCGGGTGTCGGCCCGCTGGCGGCTCCCCCGAACTTCCAGTCCCCCGTGGTCCTCTATACGGACTTCGCCAGCCTGGCCGGCTCGCCCACCTTCTTCACACCGCAAACCGTGGTGGGCGGCTCGCAGGACCAGAAGGTTCAGACCACGTACAACTGGAGCTTCGGCGTCCAGCAGGACATCGGCAAGGGTATGGTGCTGGACGTTTCCTACGTCGGCAACGCACTGCGCAATGGCTTCGGTCAAAACTTCGACTTCAACGCGGTGGCTCCGCTGACCACGTGGAATCCGCGTGACGGCCAGATCCAGCGCTTCCGGGACCCCACCAGCGCGGGCTTCTACTCGGCGAATCTGATCCGGTCCATGGTGGGATTCAACGGATTCCAGGCGATTCCCATCTGGACCTACAACGGCGCCAGCAATTATCACGCGCTGCAGGTCCAGTTGAACCGCCGGTTTGGCAGACTCCAGTGGAACTCAAACTACACGTGGTCCCGCACCACCGTCTACGAGATCGGGCAAGGCACCCAGTGGGTAAACAACAATCTGGTCAAGAACGTGGTGAACCGGCCGCACGCGGTCAACTTCAACATGGGCTACGACCTCCCGAAGCTCGGCAGCAGGATGTCCAGCAACTTCCTGGTGAAGGGCATGCTCGACGGCTGGAAGGTGAACGGCAACGGGGCCATCTTCTCCGGAACGCCTTACACCATTGGCTGCGGCGTGATCAACGCACCCGCGGGCCAGTGGACCGGAACGCCCACCGGGGGAATCCCCTTCCGTTGCCAGATGGGCAACGATGTTTATCTGCCGGAAGGACGGTTCCCGTCCGCGACGGAAGACCCGAAACTCCAGGTCCCGTTCAACCAGGCCAACTTCCAGTTGCCTGCCATCGATTCGCTCGGCATCGGCAACACACCGCCGGCGTTGCGCTACGGACCGGGCGCATTCAACCTCGACATGTCCCTGGCGAAACTGTTCCGCCTCGGCAAGACCGACTCGCGGACGCTCGAGATCCGGGCGGAGAGCTTCAACCTGCTGAACCACTTCAACCCGAACAATCCCAGTACGGGTCTGACCTACAACTTCCTCACCGGAGCGCAGAACAACGCGAGCTTCGGCACCATTGGCGGCGCGCAGGTACAGGCTCGGCGAACGATCCTGTCCATGCGTATCCGCTTCTGACGCAACTTCAACTTTTCGGAGGCACCTCCGGCGGAGGTGCTTGCCCCTGAAACATTCTGGGAGTGTGTCGGAATGAAACATTCTTCTGCCTGGAATCGCCAACTTAGGGACATAATCTGCTCGGCAACGACTCGTAAGTTGTTGATTTAACATACGACTAAATCTATTCCCGACAGGCTCCTGGCATACAAATGTTCTTAAGTGACGAGTATTTCAACTTGCGATAACTCCTCCGTCTGGTCCGCAGATTCTGGCATTCAGAACCTGAACAACCTGGTGCCGTCTCTCCCGTCAGGCCTGCAACTGACAACGGTTTACGGCGCCGACGATTTGGGCCAAATCGTCGGCGCAAGTGGCTCCAGTGTTCATCTCCTGACGCCCCGGAGGGCGAGATGCCGGATCAGCCTCCGTCCCAGAATCGTCGACACTCACCATGCTCGGAACCGCCGGAACCGTACTTGCATGGCACCGTGGCACGGCGGCACCGGTAAGTCAGATTCGTTCGCGAGGCATCGGCTTCGCTGCCTCGCGAACCTTCACATACTCGTCGTCCATGGCCTTCCACTTCGCCGCCATCTGCTGAACCACCTGCGGTTCCTTCGCCGCCAGATTCTTCGACTCCGCGCGGTCCGTGCCCAGGTCGTACAACTCCCACGGGCCATCCGTGCCAATCGCCACAATCTTGCGGTTCCCTTCCCGCAGTGCTCGATTATTCGAGTGATTAAAATACAGCGGATCCGTCCGCTTCACCGAATTGTCCCTCGTGAACGCGGGGACCAGACTCGTGCCGCTCAGCGCCGGCGACCCCGCCGCGCGCAGCTTGTTCGGATCACCTCCGGCCAGATCGAGCAACGTCGGCAGCACGTCGACGAAATGGCACGGGTCATGCCGGAGCTTCCCCGCATCCTTCACCCCGGCGGGCCAGTGGACGATCAGCGGCGACGCAATCCCGCCCTCATGCACCCACGACTTGTGCAGCCGGAACGGCGTGTTCGAAGCGCTCGACCAGCCCGGTCCCAGGCAGATGTGGCTCCCCGCCGAGCCCAGCGGTGCCGCTTTATCATGCCCGTCGGCGCGAATCATCTGCTCCGAACTCGCACCGTTGTCCGACAGGAAAATAATCACGGTATTATCCAGCGCGTTCATCGACTTCAGCTGATCGACCACGCGCCCGACCTCTTTGTCCATGCGCGTAATCATCGCCGCATGAATCGCCATCTTCGTGCGCTGGAACTCCTTCTGCTCCGGCGTCAGCGTCGACCACGGAACCGCGCGTCCCACCTCCCCAGGTCCGATCCGCGTCCGCAGTTCTTCCTCGCTCAGGATCCAGCCCGGCCGCACATCGGGCTCCAGCTTCGGCAGGTCGCAGTTGATAAGACCCATCTTCTTCATGCGGGCATGCTTGCGCTCCCGCATGGTGTCCCAGCCTTCGGTGAACTTGCCCTGGTACTCGTCGATATCCTCCTGCGGAGCCATCAGCGGGAAGTGAGGCACCGTGAATGCAAGGTACAGGAAAAATGGATCAGTCGCATTCTCCGCGGCGTGCCGCTTCAAATGGTCCACCGCGCTGCCGACCGTGGCAGTCGGCCCGTAGAAGCCGTCCGTGCGCTTCACCTCAGGCAGCGGCTTGTCATCCCGCTGATGGCGCGTCGGAGAAAAATGACGCTCCTGATCGTTCAGCGAATACGAGTGGTCGAAGCCCGCGCCCGCCACCGGGCGGAATCGAATGTGCCATTTCCCCGCATGATAGGAGCGATATCCCAGCGGCTTCAGATAATGCGGAATAAATCGAGTCCATTCCGGAATATTCCCCGGCGTCATCACGTCCGACGCGGTCCGCTGCGCATAATACCCGGTCAGCAGGGACCCGCGCGACGGGCCGCAACGGGCAGTCGAGTACATCTGCGTGAACCGGACGCCCTTCGCCGCCAGACCGTCCAGGTTGGGCGTAGCCACCTCGCCGCCATAGCATCCGGCGTCGGAATAGCCCATGTCGTCGGCCAGAATAGCCACGAAATTCGGCTTCTTCGCCGCCCGAGTCTGAGCACCGGCCAACATCGCGCCGCTCAACCCCCCGATAAATTCACGTCGATTCATAAACTCTCCTCACGCAAATACAAGTGCATTATGAATGTGCAGCGATTCCACGCGTCCGCTCCATGCTCCGTCTTTCCACACGCCCTGCAACACGCGTCCGCCGGGCTCCAGCGTCACCTTCGACGGCTTCGAAGCAAGCCGCAGCTTCAATTCGAACGGCCCCACCTTCGGAATAAAGTCCGTGGTCATATATTCGGCGGACACCTGCATGTTGGTCATATTCGCCATGTGCAGAATAGTGTTCCCGCCCTTGCGACGCAGCGCGAACTCAACGCTCGCAGGTGCGTCGGTCGAAAGCGCAGACTCATGCAGACGGTTCAGGACTCGCTTCACAAACTCCCGTATCGCCGAGCTGTGTGAGTACTCGTAGTTCACGCCCACCGGTCCTGGGATCACAGCCACCATGCCCGAGCCGTAGCGGTGCAGCGTCGCCGCAGCCCGACCCTCGCGACTCAGATCGCTGGTGGGATGCCGCATCCCAATCACCTCGGCATCGCCCGGCTCCACCGCCAGCCACTGACCCCGAATGGTCCCCGGCATCTCGACCCCGGCCACCCACGCCATCTCATCCCGCGAAGTCCCGGCCACCTTCAGCCCCAGAACGTCACGGAACAGCAAAGTATTCTGCGAACCCACCACCACCAGCCGGCCTCCCGACTTCGCATATTCGGCCAGCCGCTGCGCCGTCGCGGTGCCGATCTCCAGCCAGTCCGGCAGCACCACCAGTGCATACCGACCCAGCGTCTCCAGCTTCCAGTCCGGCACCACATCCACTAAATAGTGAGCATCCGCCATCGCGCTCACCATCCCGTTCACCGGCCCGGTCAACTGCTTCGACCATCCCCCGAAAAGCTTGTTCGACGTGCGATACAGACTGTGCCCGGAGAACACGACAGCAGCCTGCGGCACCGGCTCCGATTTATGAGAAAACTCCCGCCGGGCCCGGCAAAAATCGGCGACCTTACCCATGGTCTCGACCATTAAATCGTCAAAGCGGCCGGCGCGCGACGGCTGGTAATACACCTGGAATCCGCCACCCTGCATCAGCACCACCGACGCTTCCTGCATCAGTTGATCGGGCGCTTTGTGGATGGTTCCGGTATTGTCATTCCGGCTGCTGTGAAAACCCCAGGCCATCAGATCCCACGCCGTGCCCGTCGCTGCCAGGTACCGCGATTCCACCCGGGCCGTGGCTATGCTGGAATTCCCCAGATAGTCGCCCGAAACAAAATCCACAGCCAGTTCCGGCTTCTCCGGCACATAGGTCGAATACAGCCAGTTGCTCGCAATCTGGAACTTCGGCCGCGATTTGTGCAGCACTTCCAGATAATGCCGAACATATTTTCGGAACTGGTCCCGATTTAAGTCGAGAAACTCCTGCCACCGGGCATCCTTTGGCCCGTTTGGAAGCGGCTCGCCGAACGCTTTCCCGACAGCGGCACTGTAATCCGGATTCGTGGCCCAGCACTCTCCGTCGATCCACACGCCATCCAGGTTGTACTTCGCCGAGACCTCCTCCAGCTGAGGAATCATGCGCTGGTCCACATAGGGGCCGAACGTGCTCGTGTGGGACTTGTCAGGCTTGCGCGCGGCATCCACCCGAGCCCATTCCGGATGCGTTTCCACCGCCAGCGAATCCCAGACGCCCGAGAAATGCACATACAATGCGACACCGCGCCGCGCCGTTACCTTGCGCCACATTGCCAGCGAGTCCTTCACAATCCCCGGCGACGACGGGCTTACCGCCGACGGATACCCGAGCCAGCCGACGTGCCCCTTGCAGTCGTACTGAATGTAATCCGGTCTGGTGCGCGCCAGCAGAGCCTCAATGTGGTCCTCAGTCAGATCGCGCCCCAGCGCTGTATCCGAGCCCTGCGGATGCAAATCAAAGTGGAACCCCAGGAAGGAGTCGGCACGGCGAAGCCGTGGTGGATCGTCTGGCGGCGCTGCAAAAGCCAGCGCGGTAAACCCGGCGGAAGTCGCGAGGAACTTCCGCCGGGTGAACGAATCAGAGCTCAACGCCAAAGCTCTTCCACTCCACCGTCTTGCCCGTGCTCATCGCCTCATGGCCCAGGATCGCGGTGAGTGCCGCCGTCGCGCCGATATCGATACCAGAGGGCGACGCGGCACCCTTCCGCACGCAGTTATAGAACGCAACAATGTGCGCGTGTTCATCCTCCTCAGGCTTCCCGGCCATCAGCGGTACAGCCGCTTTACGAGGCTCGGTGAGCGAATACACCATGTTGTTCGACATCAGATCGATGGAGCCCTTCGAACCATATACGTTGATGTACTGACTGCCCGCCGGCATGGCGCGGGGATGAAACACCATCTGCGTAAATGACATCAGTAACCCGCTCGGATACTGGTAAGTGATACTGCCTGAATCGAAGATAGTTCGGTTCGGCGGTTCGCTCTTGTGCAGCACCGTGCTGCCGAACCCGTTGGCCCGCACCGGATGCGCGCCAATCACCCAGTTCGCCAGATCCAGGTTGTGCACCGACTGCTCCACAAGATAGCCGCCCGACTTACTCACGTCGTAATACCAGTCGCCCGACGAGCCGTCGTAAGGCAGATCGGCCGACGCATGCCGCTGCGCCTTCACCCACAGCAAATCGCCGATGACGCCATCGCGAATTTGCTGCACAGCCTGCTGATACATCTTCATCGACCGCAACTGCTGCCCAGCCTGGAAGACCTTCTTCGAGGCCTTCGCCGCCTTCATCAGATCCCGAACCTGCTGCGGCGTGGTGCCGATCGGCTTCTCACAGTACACGTGCTTGCCAGCCTTCAGCGCGGCAATCGCCATCTCCGTGTGCAGATACGGCGGCGTGGCAATATACACCGCTTCCACATCGTTCATGTCGAGCACCTTCCGGTAGTCGGTGAACGTCTTCGCGTTGTCCTTCGCGGCAGCCGTGGCAGCCTTGTCCAGGCGGTCGGGCTTGATATCGCACACAGCGGCGACACGGGCGTCGGGCTGCGCCAACACGCCCTGCAGCAGGTGGGAGCCTCGGTTTCCCACGCCGATGATCGCAGTCGCGATCCGGTCATTCGGGGATTGCGCGAAAGCAGCGCTGCCTGCCATCGTCGAGCCGATCAAAAAGTGTCTTCTCTCCATGGGTCCTCTCCGGTTCGATCCAAGAATATCGCAAGCGCGTTGCTATCGTGGATCCTGGAGAACAAGCGATTTGAACGGTGCCGAAGTTTTGCTTCGCACGCTGCTGGCGTCGGGCATCAATGTCAGCTTCATGAACCCGGGAACTTCGGAGATGCAGTTTGTGGCCGCGCTCGACCGCGTGCCCGGAATGCGCGGCGTACTCTGCCTGTTTGAAGGCGTGTGCAGCGGCGCGGCCGACGGCTATGCGCGAATGCTCGGACGCCCGGCCAGCACGCTCCTGCACCTGGGCCCGGGCCTGGCCAACGGCCTCGCCAACTTCCACAACGCCCGCAAGGCCCGATCGCCGATCGTCAGCGTTGTCGGCGAGCACTCTACGCAGCACATGCGGTACGACGCTCCGCTCAGCGCCGACATCGCGGCGTTTGCCCGCGGCGTGTCGGACGACATCATCACCCCTTCGGCCGCGCCGGAGGTGGGTGCCGCCGCATCGGCTGCCATCGCCGCCGCATGCAGACCTCCAGGCCAGATCGCGCACCTGATCGTGCCAGCCGACTTCTCCTGGTCCGAAGCGGGCGAGCCCGGCCCGGCTACTTCCACCCCTCTGCGGCGCGAGCCGTCCGACGCCACCATCCGCAACATCTGCGACCTGCTCCAGCAAGGCCCCGCCGTCACGTTCGTCCTCGGCGGCAACACACTCACCGAACGCGGTCTAAATGCAGCGGGCCGGCTCGCCGCGAAGTTCGGCGTGCGCATCTGCGCGAACCGCAACGCTGGCCGCATGCAGTCGGGTCAGGGCCGCTTTCAGCCCGTTCGGATCCCCTATTTCCCCGAGCCAGCCGAGGCACTCCTCGCCGCCACGCAGCATCTGGTTCTGGTGGAATCGGCAGCGCCTG
>JAWXCM010000104.1:0-3689 GCA_034408745.1 Bryobacteraceae bacterium | reverse complement strand
GATCCTCGGCGACACACTCCGACTTGCTCAGGCTACCGGGTAACTGCCGTTTCTAGGATCAAATCAAGTGAACCTGCGGTTCCAGAACGCCATGCTAGCCGACAATGGCAATCGCGACAAGATCCGAGCGGTGCTGAATGTCTATTTCAACAACGGCGGCCAGGAGTTGCAGATCAACTCCATCGACACCGAGATGCTGCGCGCGGCGCAGAAGAATCCCGGCCAGTATCGCGACCTGGTGGTCCGCTTTGCGGGCTTCAGCGAATTCTTCGTGAACCTGACACCGGAAATGCAGGAAGAGATCATCGCGCGTACGGCGCACATGTAGGCCTTGCCGTCTCGGCGGTGACGGTCAGCGCTGACGTGGCGATGAACTGGGCATGAGGCTGCACGCAGGAGGACTGCGCGGCCTGACAACGAGGCCGGACCTGACTGATCTCAATGTCACGCCACTCTGCTGAACACGCGTCGTGGGCGAATGGACTACTGACGAGATGTCGTGGGACCAGTCCAAGATGGTGCAGTGGGACATTTCCAAGGAGGAGCAGCGGAACATTCTCAGCGGCACCGGATGCAGGGTCTTCGGACCGTTTGCCTGATCAGGGGGAAGACTCCAACGCAGCGTTGACTTCTTCCCACTCGGTCATTTTCTGTTCCAACTCGCGTCGCTGTTCATCGAGCCGCACCCCCAGCCGCTGCATCTGCTCGGGGCTTTCAAACACCGCCATCTCGCGCTCGATCTGTGCGATACCTGCCTCCAGCGTGGCAATGGCTGCTTCGATCTGCCCGCTGCGATCCTGCAGTTGTTTCATCTTCAGCGGGTTGACCCGTTTCACCGGCGCTGCCTGTGCGCTGAGCTTTGCTTCGTCGACAACTGCTGCCGCGACGGAGGGTGGTGGCAGCAGGTCCTGCTCCTTGCGGAACAGGTAGTCTTCATAATTCCCCGAGAACACATGAACCGCGCCGTCGCCTACTTCAAAGACTTTAGTGGCGAGCCGGTCGATGAAATACCGGTCGTGCGACACGAACACGAGCGTTCCGTTGTAGCGTTGCAGGGCATCGAGCAACACGTCCTTGGCGCGCATGTCGAGGTGGTTGGTGGGCTCGTCGAGCAGCAGGAAGTTGGACGGATGCAGCAGCAGGCGAGCCAGCGCGTAACGGTTCCGTTCGCCGCCGCTCAGCACGCCGATGCGCTTGAACACATCATCTTCAGTAAATAGAAAACAGCCCAGCAGCGACCGTAACTCGGTCTGTGTGCGCATGCCGGCGATCGACTGCAGGTCGTCCAAAATGCGCGCGTCGGTGTCCAGCTCTTTGTACTGATCCTGCGCGAAGTAGTCCGGCTCGACGTTGTGTCCTAGATTGTAAGTGCCCGCGGTGAGCGGTTCAGTGCCGGCCAGCAGCTTGATCAGTGTCGACTTGCCGGCGCCGTTGTAGCCCACCAGCGAGATGCGGTCCCCGCGCTCGATCAGGAAGTTGACCTTGCGCAAGACGGACTTGGCGCCATAGCTCTTATCGACGTTCTGGAACTCCACCACCACGCGGCCGCTCGGCTTGGGCTGCGGAAACGAGAAATGGATCGTTGCTTCGTCGGGCGGGATATCGACGCGCTCGATCTTCTCCAGTTCCTTGATGCGGCTCTGCACCTGCTTGGCTTTACTGGCCTGGTAGCGGAAGCGGCTGATGAAGCCTTCCAACTGCTCGATGCGCTCGTTTTGATTGCGCGCCTGCGCTTTCAGCATGTCGAACCGCTCCTGTTTGAGCAGCAGGTACTTGGTGTAGTTGCCCGGATAGAACCACGCCTTCTTGTTCCAGATCTCCATCAACTGATTCACCGTCACATCGAGAAAGTAACGGTCGTGCGAGATCAGGATGAAGGCGTTGGGGTAGTTGCAGAGGTACTCTTCGAGCCAGTTGCGGGCTTCCAGGTCGAGGTGGTTGGTCGGCTCGTCCAGCAGCAGGATATTCGGCTTCTCCAGCAGCAGTTTGGCCAGCGCGATGCGCATCTGCCAGCCGCCCGAGAACTCGTCAGTATACCGCTGCCAGTCCTCTTTCGCGAAGCCGAGCCCCGCCAGCACCGTACCCACCTGCGCTTCGAGCGAATAGCCGTCGCGGGTGCGGAACTCGCTGTCGATTTGCGAGTACCGGTCCGCCAGCACGCCATACTCTTCGCTGGCCGGATCCAGTTCGCCCAACTGGTGGTTGATCTGCTCGATCTCCACCTCCATCGCCTTCAACTCCTGAAAGACCGACAGGCACTCCTGAAACACGGTTCGCCCGCGCAGCGACAGGCCTTCCTGCGGCAGGTAGCCCATGCGAATCCCGCGCATGGCGGAGATGTCTCCGTTATCGAGCGTCTCCAGCCCCGCGATGATCTTGAGGATCGTCGACTTGCCTGTCCCATTGCCGCCAACGATGCCGACACGGTCCTTGGGGCCGATCAACCAGTTGACGTTCTCGAACAGAACTTTGTGAGCGAAGCGCTTTCCCGCCGAGCTGAACTGAATCATGGAATAACTAACTCTTGGTGGCGAAGCACTTGGCCGCCACGAGCTTCGGTCAGCATGCCGTTGTTCACCATTACGACACCGTTGACCAGCACATAATCGAACCCTTCAGAGAACTGGTGCGGCTGGGCGAAGGTGGCTTTGTCCTGCACGCGGTCGGGATGAAACAGCAGGATGTCGGCGGCGGCGCCTTCCCGCAGTACGCCGCGGTCGCGGAATCCGAAAGTGCGCGCGGGTAGCGACGTCATACGGCGAATCGCATCGGGCAGCGTCAACACCTGCCGCCTGCGCACGTACTCGGCCAGCACGCGGGCATTGGTGCCATAGGAGCGCGGATGCGGCTGCCCCTGTCCGAAGATGCGCACGCCGCCATCGCTGGCAATCGCCGTATTGGGATAGCGCAGGATGCGATCCACGTCTTCTTCACCCATGGAGTGATAGACCATCTGCGCGCCGCCGTCGCTCATGATGTCGAGAATGGTTTCGATTTCCGAGGCGATCGTCTTGGGCCGCCCCTTTAGAACGTTAATCTCGGAAATGTTTTTGCCCTCGTAGGACGGTTCCGGACGGAAAGTTGCCACTGTGGCGTACGAATAGTCGGGCTGTCCCAGGGACTTCAGCCGCGCTTCCATCTCCGTGGCAATCCGCTTCCGCGTATCGGCTGATTTCAACCGCTCGCTGATCGCCTCGGATCCATCGGCCAGTGCCCAAGACGGCATCGTGATCCCCAGGTTGGTGCTCGACCGGTTGTAGGGATATTGATCCACCACCACATCCACGCCTTCACTGCGATACTTCTCCACCAACGCCAGAGACTTGGTGGACGCACCCCACAAACTGCGGTTGTCGATCTTGAAGTGGCTCAACTGCACCCGCACGCCTGCTTCGCGCCCGGCGCGCACGGCCTCGTCGATGGCCTCCATCACTTTGTCGCCTTCGTCGCGCATGTGCGACGCATAGACACCGTTGAAGCGTCCGGCCACTTTGGCCAGAGCCACCACTTCGTCGGCGTTGGAGTAGGTGCCGGGAATGTAGATCAGGCCGGTGGAAAGGCCCACCGCGCCGTCGCGCATGCCCTGTTCCACCAGTGCCTGCATCTTGGCCACTTCGTCCGGTGTGGCGAAGCGGTTCGCCGTCCCCATCACCTGGCGGCGCACCGTGTTGTGCCCGATCAGGCTGGCG